>CANRGU010000020.1 GCA_947630255.1 uncultured Clostridia bacterium
ATAAGATTATACTTATAGTGGCAATAGGTTTATAGGTAAATCCCTTATTAAAAACCTAAATATATTATACAAGGGGGGAAAAAGTATTGACACTATATGAGATGAAACAAGCATTATCAAATGGTAAAACAATATTTGACCTGCCACTTAGAGTTAGTTATTATGCTAGAGTTTCAACTGAAAAGGAAGAGCAAATTAATTCTTTGGAAAATCAAGTTGCCTTTTTTGAAGATTACATTAAAAAGAATATAAATTGGACTTACATCTGTGGCTATGTAGATGAAGGAATAAGTGGGACAACATCATTAAAAAGAGAAAACTTTATGAAGATGATAGAAGATGCAAAAAACAAAAAGTTTGATTTAATTGTTGCAAAAGAAGTTTCCAGATTTTCGCGTGATACAATTGACAGCTTGCTATATACTAGAAAATTATTAGAATATGATGTTTGTGTGTATTTTTTATCAGACAATATTGTTACAGCATCAAATGATGGAGAATTAAGGCTTACAATTATGTCTAGTATGGCACAAGATGAAGTCCGCAAAATATCAGAAAGAACAAAGTTTGGATTTAAGAGGGCAATAGAAAAGGGAACGGTTTTAGGTACAGATAATATATGGGGTTATAAAAAAGATAAAGGAAGGCTTGTAATAGATGAGAAAGAAGCAGAATTGATTAGAGAAATTTTTGATATGTATGCAAATGACAGTAAAATAGGACTTAAAAAATTATCTTTTGCTCTGCAACAAAAAGGTTATTACAATCGAAATCGGAAATCCTATTCATCAAAACACTTTAAAAAAGATAATTCAAAATCCAAAATACAAGGGCTATTACACAGGAGGACTTTCAACAGTAGTAGATTATAGAAGTAAAAAGAGAAACTTTAATGAACAATCTAAATGGAAAGTTTTTAAAGATTATGAAAAAGTACCACCAATTATTTCTGAAGAACTATGGGAAAAAGCAAATCAAAAATTACTTGCTAGAAGTAAATCAGCAAAGATGTATCAAAAACATCAAACAAAGTATCCATTATCAGGCAAGTTATATTGTGAAAAACACGAATGTGGTTTTGTAAGAAAAATAAGACATTATAAAGATAAAAAAGATGTGACATTTTGGTACTGTTCTGACTTTCATAAAACTGGCAAAAAAAGTTGTGCTCCTGCATGTTTTAAAGAAGAAGAACTGCATAATATTTTGCTATCTGTATTTAAAACTTATGAAATCTACAAAGAAGAAATTTGTGAAGAACTATTATCATTTTATCAAGACTTATCAAAAACAGAAGAAAATATAGAGAAAGAAAATAAATTGCAAATAGAATTAGATGTACTTAGAAAAAGACAAAATAAACTACTGGATTTAGCACTAGATGGACTTTTAAGCAAAGAAGATTTGTCAAACAAGAAAGTAGTTATTGAAAAACAAATTGAGCAAATAAAGCTAAAATTAAAGGAAATAGAAAGTAAAAAAGCAAAAGTAGAAGATAAGAAACAGTATAATAAAATGCTAAAAGAAAATATTATAAAAGAGTTAGATATAACAAAAGAAAATCTAGAAAATTACATAGAAGAATTACTTGATAAAATTATTGTAATAGAAAAAGAGAATATGAAAGAGGCAGAATTAAAAATAATACTTGCAGGAAATAAAATAATAAATATTGGTAGTCTGCAAGAACCCAGGCAAATCAGTCAAATAGTGCAAAACAAAAAGACTGATTATAAAAAAATCCAACTTTGTCACTCCCATGCACATGGTAAGGGCCTGCTTTCCAGAAGTACAAGCCTTTCTGAAAAAACCATCTAAGTTAAAAGCAATTCTAGGAAGATATCCTAAATCCTCTAAAATTGTAAACAAAGGAAAGAATATTGCCATAGGTGGAAGCATAACTGCTACAACCCAAGCTAAAGTTCTAAACATACCATAAACTAAAACTGATGTAAGCCAAGCCGGACTATTAAAAAATTCGAACAAATTTACAAGTTTTCCTTCAATAAAATTAAATAAATCAGAAAGTATTTGTGAAGGATAATTTGCACCTGTAATAGTAATCCAAAATATAAGAGCAAAAAATAAAAGCATTATTGGAATACCAGTAAGTTTTGAAGTAAGAATTTTATCTATTTTATAATTTCTGCTATTATAATCAAGTTTCGCATAGCTAGTCACTTTAAGCGCAACAGTCTCACTATTAAACATAATTTTAGAAACTATTTTATCTTTAAAAGAAGACAAATTAACATCATTTTTAATAAGTAATTCTTTTGCTTTAGCAAGTGTATTTTGTAAATCTTCATTTCCAAGTAATTTTACATTCAAATAATTTTCTATAGAAGAAATAATTTTTTTATTGCCTTCTAAAACTTTTAAACAAATCCATCTATAATTATAAAAATCCTTATTTACTAATAGCTTTTTTATAGCTGGCTCTAATATATCAATAGCACTTTCAATAGTATCGCCATAGTCAATTTTAGTATATTTTTTATTTTGACTTGAAGAACAAACATCAAAAATAGCTTGCATTAGATTTTTAAGAGTTTTCTTTTTTCTTGCAATTGTTCCAACAACCGGAACCCCAAGTTCATCAGATAATTTATTTAAATCAATTTCAATACCTTTCTTTTTTGCCTCATCTAGTAAATTGACGCAAACAACTACATTATTCGTTATTTCTAATGTTTGATAAACTAAATTTAAGTTTCTCTCTAAACAAGTGCTATCAACAACAACAACTGTGCAGTTTGGATTTCCAAAACATATATAATCCCTTGCTATTTCTTCTTCCTGAGAATTTGACATAATAGAATATGTACCAGGAATATCCACTAATAAAAAATCTTTATTCATAAAGTTAGTAGTTCCCATAGCATTGCTAACAGTTTTGCCAGGCCAATTTCCGGTATGTTGATGAAGACCTGTAAGAGCATTAAAAACAGTACTTTTGCCCACATTAGGATTACCGAGCAATAGCAATAGTAAAATCACACTTATCTTTTAAAACTTCTATATCATCACTTAGCAATTTACTACCAGTAGAACTAGAAGTAAGCCCCATAAAATCACCCCATATTAGATATTTATATAGTATATGCATATTAAATAAAAATGTTATTTTACTAATCAAGTTAAATAAAAAACAATTATACAAATTACAATTTTATATTTATTAGTTTAGAATCTTCTTTTCTTAAAGCAATAGTAGTACCCCTTATTTCGTAGGCAATAGGATTACCTATAGGACTCTTAAAAACTGCCTTTATATTAGTACCTTTTACTAACCCTAAATCTAATAATCTTCTTCTTAAATCTCCTTTGCAGTTTAAATCTATAATTGTAGCGCTTTTATCTATATCCAAATTATTTAAAGTATTCATTACATCCTCCAAAAGTAAAATCTCTTGTTATTAATATATGAAAAAATATTAACAATTGACACATGTTGTCAAAAAATATATAATATACAAGAAATAAAAAAAGAAAAGAGGTATAAAACATGGATAAAAAACGTGGATTTGAAATTGCAAAAGGATTTGAAAACGCAAATATAAATTTACCAGTAAGATCAACAAGAAATTCAGCAGGGTACGATATAGAAGCGGCAGAAGATTGCACAATTCCTGCATTTAAACTAGGTCAAAAACCAGTACTTGTAAAAACAGGACTAAAAGCATATATGCAGTCTGATGAAGTACTAATACTTGCAAACAGAAGTTCTAATCCTGGAAAAAAAGGATTAATATTAGCAAACAGCATTGGTGTAGTAGATAGCGACTATTATGGAAATCCTGATAATGATGGACATATAATGTTTGCCTTCTACAACTTCAAAGAAGAGGATGTAGAAATAAAAAAAGGTGAAAGAATTGGACAAGCAATGTTCCAAAAATATTTAGTAACAGATAATGATGTTTCTGGTGGAGAAAGAACAGGAGGATTTGGTTCAACAAATAATTAATTATTTTATATAAATTAGAAAGCAGATTAAATCTGCTTTTTATAAAAAAACAAGAAAATTTTATGTAAAATTTCCCAAAATTTTCTTTGACTTACTTTCGATTTTGTGGTATAATAAAAAAGGTTGAGATGATAATTTAGATTAATAAAGGGAGTGACTTACATGTTTAATGTCGGTGATAAAGTTGTATACCCAATGCACGGAGCAGGTACAATAGAAGGTATTGAGGAAAAAGATATTTTAGGAGAAAAACAAGCTTACTACATAATTAAAATGCCAGGTGAAGTAAAAGTTATGGTACCTACATCAAAGGCAGAAGGAATTGGAGTAAGAGATATAATAGATAAAGAATCAGCAGGAAAAGTTTTTAAAGTATTAGAAACAGATTCAACAGCAATGGATATGAATTGGAATAAAAGATATAGAGACAACATGGAAAAAATGAAAAGTGGAGATGTTTACGAAGTAGCAGACGTTGTAAGAAATTTAAGCTTCAAACAAAAAGAAAAAGGACTTTCAACAGGCGAGAAAAAAATGTTATTAAATGCAAAACAAATATTAGTTAGTGAACTTACACTTGCCGAAAATTCTAGCAAAGATGAAATGGAAGAAATGGTAAATAACACAATAAACAATTCATTTGCTGAATATAGTAAAAATATAACAAACAGTACACCAAATAACATAGTAAAAAAGTTTATTCCTTTTAATGGAGTATAAAAAATAAATTTGCATACAAAAAATCCTAAGCACATTAGGATTTTTTGTTTTTGTCATTTAAGAAGGAATTCATAATTGGTTGTCGAATAATATAATTATGTAAAAGAAAGGCGTTAAAAAATGGTGCGATATAGTGAAGAATTAATAGATGATATCAAGAATAGTAACGATATAGTAGATATTATATCACAATATGTAGTATTAAAAAGAAGTGGTAGAAACTTTTTTGGATTATGTCCTTTCCATAAAGAAAAAACACCTTCTTTTTCTGTATCACCAGATAAACAAATTTTTCACTGTTTTGGCTGTGGCGCAGGAGGAAATGTAATTCACTTTATTAGCAAAATAGAAAATATAGATTTTAAAGAAAGTCTAGAAATTCTAGCAGATAGAGCAGGAATAACACTTCCAACCCTAGATAATGAAGTAGATAGTAAAAAGCAGTACTTAAAAGAAAAAGTATATGAAATAAATAAAGAAGCAGCATTATACTATCATGAAACTTTATATAAAGATATTTCAAAACCAGCACAAGAGTATGTAAAAAAAAGAAAACTAGATAACAAAACATTAAAAGATTATTGCATAGGATACGCACCAATAAATAGTAATTTATATAAATTTCTAAAAGAAAAAGACTTTACAGATGAAGAAATATTAGCATCAGACTTAGTAAACAAAATGGGAAATAATTTTGTAGATAGATTTAAAAACAGGCTAATATTTCCAATACAAGATGTAAGGAACAGATACATTGCCTTCGGAGGAAGAGTTCTTGATAACTCCCTTCCAAAATATATTAATTCGCCAGAAAATCTAGTATACAGTAAAGCCAGAAATTTATATGGATTAAATGTAGCCAAAAAAGCAAAACTAGAAAAACTAATTATAGTAGAAGGCTATATGGATGTAGTATCATTGCACCAAAGAGGTATAGAAAATGTAGTTGCATCATGTGGTACTGCACTTACAGAAGCTCAAGGGAGACTTCTCAGAAAATATGCAGAAAGAGTAATTATTTCTTATGACTCAGATTCAGCAGGACAAGCTGCAACAATGAGAGGATTAGAAATATTAACAAATCTTGGATGTGATATAAGAATACTTCAAATGGAAGGCGCAAAAGATCCAGATGAATATGTTATAAAATATGGAAACGGAAGATTTAATAATTTAGTAGACAATGCCATTTCATTAGTAGAATTTAAAACGAAAGTGCTAAAAAAGAATTTAGACTTAAATAATGTAAATGATAAAATTAAATTTTTAAATGAAATAGCAAAATTATTAAGCACAGTTGACAACAAAATGGAACAAGAAGTATATATAGATAAAATTTCTATGGAATACAACATTTCAAAAGAAGCGATATACGCAGAGATAAACAAATTAAACTATTCTAGAAATAAAGGACAAAAAACATTAGAAAGCAATTATAAAAGAAGCAATACAATTATAGAAAAAGAAACTTTACCAGAAACCTTGGTAAAAAGAGAAAACATGATAATAGGAATTTTATTAAATGGAAAACTTAAAGTATATGAACAAATAAAAAATATATTATCACCAGAAGATTTTAAAAAAGAGAAAAACAAAAAAATACTACAAAAATTGTATGAAGAATTTGAAAAAGGAAATAGTAATATAAATAATATATTAGAAATATTTAATGATGATGAAGAAATAATTAGTATACTTACAGGGATAATGGCAGATGATTATGAAATAAAAGATGATAAAAAAGCAATAGAAGATTTAATAAATAATTACAAAAAAGAAAAACTAACAAACAGAAAAAAAGAAATAATTAATCTATTAACAGATAAAAACATAGATAAAGATGAAACAATTAATTTAGAAAAAGAATTACAAGAAATAATTGTAAAATTGGCTCAAATAAAATAGGGGGTTAAATAATGGGAAAAACAAAAAAAGTTGATGAGGATGATGTTAATAAAATAAAAGATAAAAATAAAAAATCAACAGTAAAAGCAAAAAAAACAAAAGCAGAGGTAGAAAAAACTAAAAAAGGAGAAGTAAAAGAAAATAAAACAGAAGAAGACACAAATAAAAAAGTTCAAGATATTTTAAAAAAGGCAAAAGAAAAAGGACAAATAACATATGGAGAACTTGCTACACAACTAGGAGATATAAATCCAGAGCAAATAGATAAAGTTTTTGATGCTTTTGAAGAATTTGGGGTAGATGTATTAAAAGATGATTTAGAAGAGCCAGACATCGAAGATTTAGAAGAAGTAGAAGATATAAAATTAGAAGATATTAATACCATGAATTTTGATGGTATTAATATTGATGACCCTGTTAGAATGTATTTAAGAGAAATAGGAAAAATACCTTTGCTTACATTTGATGAGGAATTAGAGCTTGCAAAACAAGTTTTAGAAGGAAATGAAGAAGCAAAGCAAAAACTTGCAGAGTCTAATTTAAGGTTAGTTGTAAGCATTGCAAAAAAATATGTAGGAAGAGGAATGCTTTTCTTAGACTTAATTCAAGAAGGAAATATGGGACTTATTAAGGCTGTAGAAAAATTCGACTATAAAAAAGGATATAAATTTAGTACTTATGCTACATGGTGGATCAGACAAGCAATTACAAGAGCAATTGCAGACCAAGCAAGAACAATAAGAATACCAGTTCACATGGTAGAAACAATAAATAAATTAATAAGAACATCAAGACATCTTCTTCAACAATTAGGAAGAGAGCCAACACCAGATGAAATTGCAGCAGAAATGGAAATACCAGTAGAAAAAGTAATGGAAATTCAAAAAATAGCACAAGATCCAGTATCATTAGAAACACCAATAGGAGAGGAAGATGATAGCCATTTAGGAGACTTTATTCAGGACGAAGATAGCCCAGCACCACAAGATTCTGCAGCATACACACTTTTAAAAGAACAACTAGAAGAGGTAATGAATACTTTAACACCAAGAGAAGCAAAAGTTTTAAAGTTAAGGTTTGGACTAGAAGATGGCAGAGCAAGAACACTTGAAGAAGTTGGACGTGAATTCATGGTAACACGTGAAAGAATAAGACAAATAGAAGCAAAAGCTTTAAGAAAATTGCGTCATCCAAGCAGAAGTAAAAAACTTAGAGATTACATGAACTAGATATTTGACAAATTAAGCTATTTATGGTAAACTAAATATAGATTTGTAAGTTTATGAAAAAGAGGTGAAAAGTTCTTATACCATTTAAGAACAAATATATGGAAAATACAAAAACAAGTATGGTTAAAAGAATTGCAGATTTTTTTAAAAGCTTTGTAGATTCAAACCTTACAAGTGATGGAAGAGTTAATGTAGAATCTCTTAGTAGAGGAGAACGAAGAGAGTTAAGAAAAGTTTTAGAAGAAAGTGAAGAAAATGTAGAAAAAATTGAAGCTTCAATGAAAGATAAATATAAGGCAAAAATAGATACAGACAGAGCAAAAAAAGCAGCATCACAAAATCAACAAAATAAAGAAAGAGAAAATGAAGTAGAAGAAAAAACAATAGATAATAACTAATATATTTAAAACAGAAAATTTTAAAAATTTTCTGTTTTTTATTGACAAATTTGGTTAAACTTATTATAATAATACAAGTTCTATATGGCGAAGTAGCTCAGTTGGCTAGAGCACGCGGTTCATACCCGCGGTGTCGAGAGTTCGAATCTCCCCTTCGCTACCAAAAAATCTCTAACCATAAAAATATAAGGTTAGAGATTTTTTACAACTTAATATTACGATAATTTCAAATTGTAATATATTGTAAGAATTGTCTCAATTAATTATCATGTTTTTTAACTTCTGGAATAATAATTTTTTTCTTTTTATCTTTTTCATCTTTAGGTTTAGGCCTTGCTGAATTTAAATGATCAAAAACAGGAGAAAATTCTAATTCTGATCCATCCCCTTTAACTATTTCAATTTCTTTCTTTTCATCCTTATTATCTTGTGACATTAAATCACCTCACAATTATTGTTTATTTAAATATATCACAAAAAAATAACGGTGTCAAAACATTGACAATTTAATTTTTAAATGCAATAATAATATTAAAAGAATATTATGCACGTAAGGGGTACAAAATTGGAAATTGACAAAACTAAATCTATAATTGAAGCAATACTATTTTCAGCAGGAAGAGTAGTAGAATCAAAAGAACTTATGGCAATTTTAGAACTAAGTAATGAAGATCTTGATTCAATTATGCAGAATATGAAAACTGAATTTGAAGAACAAAACAGAGGAATAGAAATAATTAAAGTAGATAATGGATATCAGCTATGTTCAAAAAAAGAATATTATGACTATATTTATCCAATATTTGACAACAGAGCAAAACCTACTTTATCTACAGCTGCTCTAGAAACATTATCAATAATTGCATATAATCCTAAAATCACAAGAGCAGAAATAGAACAAATTAGAGGAGTAAGCTCTGATGGAACAATATACAAATTATTGGAATATAACTTGATAGAAGAGGTTGGCAGATTAGATGCACCTGGAAGACCAACAATATATTCAACTACAAAAGAATTTTTAAAAATGTTTGGAATTTCTAGCTTAGATGAATTGCCAGAACTACCAAGGTATAAAATAGATGAAAATGAGCAAATAGTTATAGATGAGATTATAGAAGAAAATAACGATGAACAAAATTAATTAAAGAACAAGGTTTTACATAAGAAAAATTTAATTAGCAAAAGAAGGTGTAAATATGAAATCACAAAAGGGAATAACTTTAACTTCATTGATAATTTATGTTTTAGTAGTAATAGTAGTTACTGGTATTTTGGCTACAATAATGGCAGGCTTTCAAAGTAATATAAAGGAAATAAACGGAAAAGCAGCAAAAGAAGCTGAATTTGATAAATTTAATGTATACTTTATAAAAGAAGTAAAAATACTTGGAAATAAAGTAAATACAATATCAGAAGCAAAGAATGAAATATCATTTGAAAGTGGAAACAAATACACTTTTAATGAAGCAGATAATAGTATTTATTTAAATGATAATATAAAAATATCAGAAAATATTCAGCGATGTACATTTTCTAATAACCTAGTAGATGGAAAAGATGTTGTAACAGTTGTAATTAAAGTGATAGATGGAGAAGAAAGAACTATAGAATATGTATTAAATGGTACTACAAATAATTTGGCTTATGATGATGAATCAAATTATGTTCATCAAAGTTCAAATAAGGGACCATGGTCAGAAAATTTAAAAGAAGGTACAGTAACAAATGGAAAAGTAACACTAAATGTAGGAGACTATGTGGATTATACACCAAAACCAGAAAAAACTATATATGAAAAAGAAAAATTGGGAGAAAAATATACTGGATATAGTAATGCATATAATAATACAGATTTTGAAACAGATCCATATATAAAATGGAGAGTATTAAGAGTAGATGAAAATGGTTTCTTAACACTAATAAGCACCGAACCAACGACTAAAGTAGTCTTATATTTAGGTAGTGCAAGAGTATATAATAATGGAGTATATCTATTAAATGATATTTGTGAAAAATTATATAGTAATACAGAATTAGGAATAAAGGCAAGAAGTTTGACAATAGAGGATGTAGAAGCAGGGTTTAATGATGACGGAAAAAAAGCAAGAAATGACTACATTAATAGTGAGTCAAATACGGCATATGGAGAAACGAAAACATATACAACTAATTTACAATATCCAGTAATATATGATAATGAGAAGGGTTCAGGAGTTGGAACTACAACAGTTAAAGAAAAAGGAATTGGAATAAGTGAACCTTATTATACAGAAAGCACATTAAATATTAGCGACAAACAAACAGATACAGCAAGCTCAAATTTGACTTGTACACAAACTTATTATGAGATGCACCCGGTATTTGAAAGTGACTATTACGAAAATTACACATTCTATGAAATGATACACTGGAGATACGGAGTCGAAGGTTCCCTTACATGGTTGGCTTCCCGCTGTGTTGATTGCGGCTCGAACTTGGCTAGCTTCTGCTTGTTCTTCGTTGGGAGCCAACCGGGGGAAATAGGTGGAGGCGCATTTATGGAGTCGGCTGGCTCACCGGGGACGGGTAGCGGGCTTTTCCGCCCCGTGGTTACTCTAGGATCTAACATCGACGTAGAAGCATGCTCTGGAGATAATAGTGTTGATAATCCACATAAATTAATCAGGTAGAAAAAAATATTACACCTAATATAATTTTAGTAATATTGTACTTAAAACTTAAATACAATATATAAAAATTATATTAGGTGATTATTTTGAAAAAAATTATATATATAAAAGAAATAAACAAAGCATCTAGTTTAAAAAGCAAATTATTATTAAACTTTAGAAAGATATTTAACATTATAAAAACAAAAGACAACATATATTATCTTCCAATATCTAAGGAAGATAAATTTTCTGAGAATAAAATACAAAGATTAACTAAAAAAATAAATATGCTATTAGAAAGAGATGCCTCAAATACTGTAGCCTTATCTATATATTTAGATAAAAATCAACTGTTTAAAAATTATTTATACAGCCAAAATGTAAACATATTAGATGGAAGGTTTTTATTTAAATGCTTGAGCTATAATTTAATAAAATATATTCTGCACATAAAAAATAAAGAAATGAAATTTGAAGAAGTATCAATTTTGGTAAACGATTTTACAGATTTAAACAAGGAGTTAATAATAGATATTGCAAAAAATATTAGAAGGCTAAATATAATAACAAATAATATTAACAAATGTAAAAAAATAGAAGAATATTTGTATGATGAATTTGGAATAATGTTAAATATATCAAATAATAAAAGAAGAAGCCTTTTAAAGTCAGAGATTATACTAAATATAGATTTTCCAGAGGAGTTAATAAATAAATACACAATATGCGATAAAGCAATAATACTAAATATAAACAATAAAATAAATATAAAAAGCAAAAGATTTAATGGTATAAATATTAATTATTATAAAGCTGTAATCCCAGATAATTATAAGCTAGAAGACTTTGCAGATGAAATATCATACGAAAGTTTAATATGTGCTTATACCAGTTATAAATCTATTACTGAAAGAATTAAAAATGATAAAATTAGAATCAAAGAATTAATAGGAAATAATGGCATAATTAATAAAAATGAAATTGTATAAATTTATTTAGTTTTACTTGACAAAAATATAATACTGGGATAATATAATTAACTAAATAGAAGAAATTATGTAAAAAGGAGAATTGCATATGGAAGGAAAAGAAGTATTAGTAACTCAAGAAGGATATGATAATTTAGAAAAGGAATTAGAATATCTTAAAACAGAAAAGAGGACAGAAATAGCAGAAAGAATAAAAGTAGCTTTAGGGTTTGGAGATTTGTCTGAAAATTCTGAATACGATGAAGCTAAAAATGCTCAAGCAGCAAATGAAATTAAAATAGCAGAATTAGAAAACAAATTAAGGTATGCAAAAATAATAGATGAATCTGAAATAGATACCAAAACTGTTCAAGTTGGGAATAAAGTTAAAATTTTAGATATGGAATACAACGAAGAATTAGAGTATACAATAGTTGGATCAACAGAAGTAGACCTATCTCAAAATAAAATTTCTAATGAATCTCCTATTGGTTCAGCACTACTTGGAGCCAAAAAGAACCAAATAGTAGAAGCTCAAACTCCAGGGGGAGTAGTTAAATATAAGGTATTGGCAATAAAAAAATAGATTATTTTTCCATTTTATGTAGACAAATCTTCCCAAATATAGTATAATAGTAATTGGTAAATGTAAAATTAGTATTCTAAAATACGAATGTAGCGAATAAAATACTATAGAAAAGTAAAAGGGAGGAAAACAAATTGATTACAAATTACACAGAAAATAATTATCTAGTTTTAATAGGTAATATTGTAAGTGATAAAACATTTAGTCACGAAATTTATGGAGAAAGTTTTTATTTATTCAACTTAGAAATACCACGTTTAAGCGGAAACGAAGACATTATACCAATTACAATATCAGAAAGATTAATAGCAAATTTTGATTTAAGCATAGGAAAAAAGGTTGTCATAGAAGGACAATTTAGATCTTATAACAGTTATGAAAATGAAAGAAACAGATTAGTTTTAACAGTATTTGCAAAAGATATTATGGAATATAAAGAAGATGAACAAGAAGATCAAAAGGATAGGGTATCTAATGAAGTAGTTCTTACTGGATATGTATGTAAAAAGCCTATATATAGAAAAACTCCATTTGGAAGAGAAATTGCAGATCTTTTGCTTGCTGTAAACAGAGCATATAATAAATCAGATTATATACCATGTATAGCATGGGGAAGAAATGCAAGATTTTGTGAAAACATGGAAGTTGGAACAGAAGTCAAAATAGTAGGTAGAGTTCAAAGCAGAATTTATGAAAAGAAGCATGAAGACGGTAGTGTAGAACAAAGAGTTGCCTATGAAGTTTCAATTGGAAGTTTAGAAGTAATAGATAAAAAGGAAGAAGATAATCAATCAGACGAGCAAGCAATTTAGTCTTTATATTTGTTCCTGTACGATAAAGTATTGTATGGGGACTTTTTTTTATGTTTAATATTGTAAGAAGTTTTTTTATATGATAAGATATTTAAATAAAGCAAACAACAAAAAAAGGAGAAAAAAATGAAAAAAGAGATAAATAATAAAAGTATAAGATTCAATATTTTAGCAATTTTATTAATCGCAATTTTCTGTTTTTCAATAACGTCAATATCATTTCAAAACGACACATTTTACACTATAAAAATTGGTGAGCACATCTTACAAAACGGAATTGACATGCACGATCCATTTTCATTCCATAATTTGAAATATACTTATCCACACTGGCTATATGATGTAGGAATTTATTTAATTTACAACATAGGCGGATTTATGGGAATATATATATCTACAGTTGTTTTGTGTATGATATTAGGGATATTAATGTATATTACAAATGTAAAATTAACCAAAAATAAATTGACCTCATTTGTAATAACCATAGGAGCAATGTATTTATTACGAAACTTTATTACAGCTAGGGCACAACTTGCAACATTTATTTTGTTTGTTCTTACAATATATTTTATAGAGCAATTTTTAGATACAAAGAAAAAACGATATGCTATTGGACTTATAATAATTCCAATAATTATTGCTAATCTTCATGTTGCAGTATTTCCATTTTACTTTATACTTTATTTACCATACATAGGAGAATACATGATATATATCCTATCAAATGCAGGAATTATAGTAACTACAAGCAAAATAAATAGCCTTCATAAAAAATTAAAAAAAGTTGAAGACAAAAACAAAATTGAAGAAATAAAAGATAAAATACTAAAGCTAGAAGAAAAAAATAATAAATTACAAAAAAGATATGACAAAGCAAATGCCAATCCATATAAAATAAAAATTAGAGGTAATGATACAGTAAAATGGCTTATAGTAATAATGATTATATGTATTTTTACAGGACTTTTAACACCACTTGGAACAACTCCATATACATATTTATTAAAAACAATGCAAGGTACTACAACACATAGTATTAGCGAGCATTTACCACTTACATTAGTAAATGATTTAAAATTCATGTGTACACTTATGATATTTTTAGCAATATTAATATTTACAGATACTAAAATAAGGCTAAGTGATTTATTTATGCTAGGTGGACTAGTGCTTCTAACGTTTTATACAAGAAGACAGGAATCAATGTTTATATTAATGTGTTCATTTATACTAAACAGATTAATATGTTCAATGTTTGATAAATATAGTCCAAATTCGTGTGAAAAAACAATAGAAACAATATGCAGACCTTTGCCAATGATATCAACAATTGCAATAGTGTTAGTATTATGTTTGAGCATGTATAAGCCAAAAATAGGAACTAATTTTGTAGAAGAAAAGTCTTATCCAGTAGATGCAGCTACATATATACTAGAAAATTTAGATGTAAAAAATATTAGATTATACAATGAATATAATTACGGAAGTTATTTGTTATATAGAGGAATACCAGTATTTATAGATTCAAGAGCAGATTTATATGCTCCAGAATTTAATGAAGGTGTAAGCATATTTGATGATTTTATGAGTATATCAAATTTAAATATTAGCAATATAGAAGAAACATTAGATAAGTACGATATTACTCATATGATAATGTATAAAAACGCAAAACTAAGAACATTTATAAAACAAGATGAAGAAAAATATAATTTACTTTATGAAGACGATTATTTCTGTATTTACGAAAGAAAGAAGGTATAATAAGATTAAAGAAAATAAGAAATTAATAATTTTGGCAATAATAATAATTTGTATAATTATTATTGATCAAATAGTAAAATTTATAATAATAAAAAACATATATAATTCTAGTATTATAGCCATAAATGGAGTATTAAATTTTACATACACAGAAAACAAAAGGCGGAGCATTTGGAATAGGAAATAACAGCACAATAATGTTTGTAATAGTAAGTGCCATTATAATAATACTAATAACAAAATTCATATTATCAAAGAAAAATGAGCTGTCTTTATACATGATATTGAATTTAGGGCTAATACTTGCTGGAGGAATAGGAAATTTAATTGATAGAATTTTTAGAGGATTTGTTGTAGATTACATAGATATAAGCCCATTAATAAAATATCCAGTATTTAATATAGCAGATGTGTGCATAGTAATAGGATGCATAGCTATTGCAATAAATTTGGTTGTTAATATAATAAGAGATAGAAAAAAATGTAATTCATAGGAGAATTTAATGCAAGAATATAAAATAAAAAAAGAAGATGAAAACATAAGAATAGACAAAGTAATTGGAAATATAGAAAAAGATTTATCAAGAACAGCTATTCAAAGAATGATAGAAGAGGGAAGTATTTTAGTAAATAAAAAGCAAGTAAAGGTGTCATATAAAGTACTTGAAGGAGATAGCGTTACAATATGTGAAAAAGAACCAGAAGAAATAGATTTAAAACCTCAAAATATTCCTTTAAATATTATTTATGAAGATGATGACATACTAATTATAAATAAAGAAAAAGGAATGGTAGTACATCCAGGAGCAGGAAATCCAGATAAAACTTTGGTCAATGCAGTTATGGCAAAATGCAAGGGCAGTTTATCTGGAATAGGTGGAAAAATACGTCTAGGAGTTGTACATAGAATAGATAAAGACACATCAGGCTTAGTTATAATTGCAAAAAACGATAAAGCACATATTAATATTAGCGAACA
This sequence comes from uncultured Clostridia bacterium, assembly GCA_947630255.1. GTDB lineage: Bacteria > Bacillota > Clostridia > TANB77 > CAG-508 > CAG-452. Next base: position 15,989 of record CANRGU010000020.1, read on the forward strand.
AATAAAAAATAGAGAAGTTAAAAAAACTTATCTTGCATTAGTAAGAGGAACTATAAAAGAAAACGAAGCAGTTATCAATATGCCTATTGGAAGAAGCACAAAAGACAGAAAAAAGATGGCAGTAAATAAAAACGGTAAAGAAGCAATAACAGAATTCAAAGTATTAAAAAGATATGATGGATTTACATATATTGA
>CANRGU010000021.1 GCA_947630255.1 uncultured Clostridia bacterium
TCCATTGAACTACGAAAAAAGTTGACCTCCCTATAGCTAAAGCTATATCCGTTTCTTTTTGCATGCATACTTTGTTTATCTACAAATCCTATATCTTGTTTTTCTAAATATATTGTTTGTACTTTTTTTATTTCTTCTATAAATTTTATATAATCTCTCAAATTTTCAAGAGCTTCTGGTATTTCTCTTTTCTTTTCAACTAATGTTTTTATAACAGTATTATTGTCTTTTATTATATTTTCAGATCTTGCTTTTATTTTTCCAATTTCATCTAAAAATATTATATAATCGTCTTTTAAATAATCTATAAGTGTTTCTCTTTTTTGATAGAATGAGTTGAAATATTTATCTATTTTGCTTAAATAATCTCCTTCTTTTATAGCTTCGATATCTTCTTTTGTTTTTTCATCTTGTTCTGCTTTTTCTTCTATTTTTTTAATTATATTGTTTAAACTATCTTCTAATACAAACTCCGATGCAGGATATATTGTAGCTTTTTTTACTTTATCTGTTGACCTTTGTGATTCTACATCAAATTTTCTAATTGAATCGATTTCGTCTCCCCAAAGCTCAATTCTTATTCCTTTTTTAGCAGATACACCAATATCAATTATTCCACCTCTTATGCTATATTCTGAGGCTTGTTCTACTAAATCACATCTTTCATATCCTAATTCATTTAATTTAATTTTGACATCCTCTAAATCTATGCTCATGCCTTCTTTTAGAGTAAATATATTGCTATATAAAGTTTCTTTTGAAACTATTTCTTGTGATACCGCTTCTATTGTAGTTACAACGATTCTAGCTTTTTTGTCATATATATTATTTAGACAATTTATTCTTTCATAGGAAATATCTTTGCTTTCTGCTAGATAGTCATATGCTAATATTTCTCTTCTTGGAAAATATGTAACATTTTCAGTAAAATATTCTAAATCTTTTAATATTTTTTTTGCTTGCATTTCATTATATGTAATAATGCAAATTGGTTTTTCAGAATAAAATGCTGTAGAATATGCAAAATGAACTTTTGCACTATCAGTAAGCCCTGATAACATTATAGGGCTTAATTTTTCGTTTACATTATTTATATACGCATTGAACTTTTTAAAATTAGGCAATATTTTTACTATCTCGTCCATAAAAACCTTTCTTATATATATGATATCCCGTTTTAATATTTATATTTTAAAACGGGATTAATTATATCATACTTTTATAAAAAGGTCAAAAATGAATATAATTCACTGTTTTGTCCACAATAATTCGTATAACATGTTGTTGATTTAAAATATTTTTTTGATAATATACAAGAAAGGTGATTATATGGAAAATGATATGAATATTAGTCTAGGTAAGATATTTCAATTAACTAGAAAAGCAAAAGGATATACTCAAGAAGATGTTGCTGAAAAACTTGGACTTGGTCCTAGATATATATCGGATTTAGAACGTGGGAAAACAATTGGAAGTATTCCAACTTTTGTTAAGTTATGTAATATATATGAAGTAACTCCAACTTATATTCTTCAAGATTATTTGACTATGAATAATGATTTAAAAATAGATCCCGATTTAATTGGTTTTTATTCTTTAGATAATAGAGATAAAGAAACAATAGTTAAGCTGATACAATTTATGAATGGTAGAGAAGGAAAATAATTTTCTTCTCTATTTTATACTAGCAATTATTAATTTAGAGGCTAATTTATATCCTTCAATAAATTTTTCTTCACAGTCAATACTCATAATTTGTGACTGTTTTTCTATATACTCATTTAATAAATCTTGTGTTTTATCATCTATGTTTTTTTTAATTGCTTTTAAAATTTCTTTAGATTCTTTTAGTAAAGTCTCATATTCTTCTGAAGTTGGGAATTTTTCATTTATATTAATTTTTCCATTATATAAATCATTTAAAACATCTTTTAACATGTCCATTATAAATTACCTCCACTAGCAAATATAATATATCACTTTTTATATAAATATTTTGTCGAAAGCTGTTCTAAAATCAAAAATATATGTATATTTTGCATATACATATATTTTTTAATTACTATATAAATATAATTTTATTAAGTTATCATTAACCTTTTAATAATTTTTTCTTTTGGCGTATATACCATATATTTTATGTAATATTTTTGTAATGGTCTAAAGAATACATCTAACAATAAAATATCTTTTATTTTAAATACAATTCCTTTTTTTCTTAAATAATCGCATGTATACAATTTACATGAAATACATTTTGCACCACATGTATGTTCTTTTGTTAAATGTTCACATATTACCCATTTAAAGCAAAATGGTCCGATTAATTTATATTTATAGTGACGGCAACATCCTACAACTGAAGATGTTCCTCTTTTTTCTCCACATTGATTATCTTTAAAATCACATAAATTTTTTCCATAGAAGAATTTGTCTAAATAATCACATACTGTATCATATATATAATTATATCTTTCATATCTGGTTTTATAAAAAATTGCATTTATTGCTAAAATAAAATCATTTTGATCTTTGCTATTTTTATCATAATTTATTATATATCCCAATAGTATTTTTGAGTCTTCCTTAATTCCTATTCTATTTTTTGATACCATCTTTTTTATAAAAAGTAATTTTTTCAATATTTTTTTATATTGTTTTCTATCAAAACTATTAAAATCGATACTTAATAAAATTTTTTCTTTTTTTAAAATAGTATCAAATTTTAACTTTTTAATATTCATAGTCTTATCTAATACTTCATCATTTCTATTAACTACTTTTAAGTAATATTTATTATCTAAATCAATTGTATTTTTTAAATCTATAACTTTTTCCAAATTTACTATTTCCCTTCTTTACATCTTTATATTAGTAAAGGGGCTAGAAGTATTCCAGCCCCCTCTGATTGCGTATCCTCTTTAGGATACTGTGGTGGTACTGCTTATTTCTGCTGTCTTGTAATATCGTATTTTTAGATTTAATGCAATTAATACATCTTTCTTCATTAAAAAAATCCATCTATCACAAGCCCTACTACTACATTTCCCTTTTGCACAACGTGAACATAAGTATTATGTCTCTCATCATAATATATATATTTAGTATTAATGAGATTCCATTTTTCATCATACATGTCTCCGTTGCCATCAATATGTACTTTTGCATGAACATAGTTTTGAAAATGTCTCATTTCCATAATAAGAGTATCATCCTTTCTATAAATTTATAGTACTTTATTGTACTATATCTTAAATTATACAGCTTCTTATATATTATGTCAATATAGTTTCCACGTTTATTCGTATTTTAACTTGTACCTCATCGTCCTTCTTATAAATTTCTTTTCTTATATAAGTAATGGGGTCTGAAAATATTCCAGACCCCTCTGGTTGCGTATCCTTTTAGGATACATGGTCGGTACTACTTTCTCCTGTTGTCGTACAGCGTACCATCGTTTGACTTGTCATTGTTGATACGATAACACCCATCACCAGTGACATAACCAATACGGTGACCACCGCCGTCGTACACGGTTCCATTTTTTGAATACCCATTCGGATAATCCTGATGGAACTGCTCGCTACTTTTTGTTGCCATGACTAGTACCATCCTTTCTATAAATTTATAGTACTTATCGTACTATATTTTTAATTATACACTATTCTTTGTATTATGTCAACATATTTTCCACATTTATTCGTATTTATTCCACCTACTCCTCCTTAAACCCTTCTCCAAATACTTCTCTTGCATTAGATATTACTACAAAAGCATTTTTGTCTATTTCTTTTACTATTTTTCTTATATCTCTTACTTCGTTTCTTGAGGCTACACACATTAATACATTCTTATCTTTCTTTTTATACATGCCCTTTCCGTTTAAAGATGTACTTCCTCTTTTTATTCTTTCTCCAACTTCTTTTGCTATGTCTTCATATTTTTCCGATATTATATAAACAATTTTTGCAAAGTTTATTCCTTCGAAAAATATATCAAGCATTTTTCCCATTATAAATATTGTTATTGCTGAATAAAGTCCTACTTCTAATTCTTTGAAAAAGATTACGTTTAATCCAACTATTATTGTGTCTAGCATAACCAATAAGTTACTTATTCTAATATTAGGATTAAACGCCTTTGCTATTTGTGTTAAAAGGTCACTTCCTCCTGTTGATGCACCGTGCTTTTAGAATAATTGCTGTTCCAATTCCTGCAATTATTCCACCATATATACATCCTAAAAATCTATCATCTGTAAGTGGCTTAAATTTTTCAAATATATCTAGAAATAGTGACAATAATACTGTTCCTGCTATTGCATTTATAAAAAAATGTTTTCCATTTTTAAAAAATGATATCATAAATAACGGAATATTTAAAACAAGTACCATAGTTCCGTATAGGAATTTTAAAGAGATAATATGTAATTGTTGCAATTCCTGAAAATCCACCAGCTGATAGCTGATTTGGAAGCAAAAATAAGCTAGTTGCAGCAGCAATAATTGCTGTTCCTACAATTAACTGTATAGCTTGAACTATGAAATTTCTTAATTTTATAATTTTTCTTTTTGTTTTGAATTTCATTTAAAAGCACCCATATTTATTATGGGTGCTAAAATAATTTTTATTCATCTAGAAAGTCTTTATATGTTTTTAAAATTTCTATTTCAAATTTTCCTTCTTTTATTTCTTTTTCTTGTTTTACTTTTACATCTACATCATATAGATTTCTTAATTTTTCTAAATTTTCCTTTTTATGTCCTACAACATTATTTACGTTTTCCGGATTTACTATTACTTCTATCTCTTTTACTTTAACATTAAATTTCTTTATCTTTTCTACTATAGAATCATACCAAATACTATCTTCTACTAATTGTCCAAATGCCTCATGGTAAGGACCTGCTACAACTTCGCTTTTTTCGTTTTCAGGATTACATATTAATTCCGTACTTTGAAGTCCCATTCTTATTACTGTTATTTTTCGTTTTGTAAAGAAATAGTATAATTCTTTGCATCTTTCAACTGCTTGATCTACTGAAAGTGGCTCATATTCACCATTTTTATATTCTTTTTCTAGCTCTGTATTTTTTATTACTAATACTGGATATAGTCTTATAATTTTAGGTTTTAATTTTGCTAAATCTTTTGCAGTGTTCAATTCATCAAGTTTTGTACTTTCTGGAAGCCCTATCATCATTTGATGTCCTAGCTCAAATCTGTATCTTCTTATCAATTTTGACGCTTTTTTTACATCCTCAAAAGTGTGTCCACGTTTGCATTTTTTCAATATGTAATCATTTGTAGACTGTACTCCTAATTCAATAGTTTTTACACCATATTTTTTAAGGAGTTTTAGTCTTTCTTTATCTATGTAATCAGGTCTTGTAGATACTCTTATTGAATCAATTTTTTTACTTTTTACATATTCGTATGCTGCTTTAAGTAGCTCTTCTTGTTTTTCCATTTCGATTCCTGTAAAACTTCCTCCGAAAAATGCAACTTCTTTATAACTTTCTTTATCTTTAAAGCTTTTTAAATATTCTTCTATTGTGTTCTTTACATCCTTCTTTGTTACTTTTTTTGTCTGACCACTTATGCTTTTTTGATTACAAAATGTGCAATCATTAGGACATCCTAAATGTGGTACAAATATTGGTATTATGTATTGATTTTTATCTTTCATCTATTTTTCTCTCCCTCTGTCAATTATTATGCTTATTATCCAAGGCTTGTTTTGCTGCCTCCATTTCAGCAGATTTTTTAGTTTTACCTTCTCCATATGCTAAGACCTTACCATTGCAACTTACTTCTATTACAAATATTTTGTCATGGTCTGGTCCTTTTTCTTTTATTAATTTATACTCTATTTTTACATTGCCTTTTTCTTGTAGTTTTTCTTGCAAAACTGTTTTATAGTCCTTTTCTCCCACATGTTTGCTTGATATTTCTATATATTCTTTTAAATTATTTATTATAAATTCCTTTGCTTTTTCTATACCAGAATCCATATAAATTGCTGCAATAATTGCTTCTACACTATCTGCAAGTATTGCTGGTTTTTGATTTCCGTTTGCATTTTATCTCGCTTCTACCTATATATAAAAAATTACTAAAATTATGATTTATTGCTATTTTATATAAACTTTCTTCACATACTACTGTTGCTCTCAGTTTAGTCATTTCGCCTTCTTTTAAATTTTTATAGTTTTTATATAAATACTCACTTACTACAAATTCTAATATGCTATCTCCTAAAAATTCTAGTTTTTCATTGCTTTGTAATTTGTTTTCGTGTGCATAGGATGTGTGTGTTAATGCTGTTTTCAATAGTTCTTTATTGTTAAAAGTATAACAAATGTTTTTTTCAAATTCTTCTAGATTCATAGCTTGTCTCCTTTCTTAATTAAATTGTAGTTTATTACAATTTAATTAATTTCTTTATCTCTTCATATATTTTTTCATCAGCATCATTTATTGCGACTTTGTTTGCATTTTGCCCCATTTTCAATAAAACATTTTTATCTTTTAACATTTCATTTAAAGTATTTGATAGAGTTGTTGCATTTAAGTCTTTGTCTAATATAATTTTTGCTGCACCAACATCTGCAAGCACTCTTGCATTATATTCTTGATGATTTTCTGTTGCAAATGGAAATGGCACAAATATTGCAGGTTTTCCTGTAATTGCAATTTCATTTGTTGTCATTGCCCCACTTCTAGATATTATTATATCAGCCAAATTCATCATTTCTTCCATATTGTATATATATGGCATAATTTTAATATTTTTTATTTTATTTATATCTATATTTGATTCTGCTAAATTTTCTTTTATTATATCGTATTGTTTTGGTCCTGATGCCAAAATTATCTGATAGTTAGTATTTGTTTTGTTTTTTATAATTTCTATTAGTGTTGAATTTATTGATTTTGCACCCTGACTTCCTCCAAATACAAGTACAATTGGTAAGTCTTTATTAAGTTTAAGTTCATTTATTAGTCGCTCTCTTTGTTCATTTGATAAATTTATTTTCTTTATTTTTGTTGGAGTTCCTGTAACTACTATTTTTTTTGCCTTTGGAAGTCTTTTTACTGCATCTTCAAACCCTACTAATATTGTATCTACCTTTTTCGATAGTAGTTTAACTGCAACTCCTGGGAAAGCATTGCTTTCATGTAGTATTGTAGGAATTTTATACTTCTTTGCTGCCATAAGCACTGGTCCACATATAAAGCCTCCTGTTCCAATAACTATATCGGGATTAAATTCTTTTATTATTTTTTTTGCCTCTTTTAATCCCTTTACAGTTTTAAACATGTTTTTTATATTCTCCATGCTTATTTTTCTGTTAATTCCATATGCTTCAATAGTTTTTAACTCATATCCTGCCCTTGGAACTAAATCGTTCTCTAATCCTCTAGTTGTTCCTATAAACATAATCTCAGAATTTTTATTTTCTTTTTTTATTTTATTAGCAATCGCAATACCTGGATTAATATGTCCACCTGTTTGTGCCGCTGCTATAATTACTTTCATATTTTCCTCCATTTTTTATATCTTCTGGCTCTGCCTTGATATGTTCAGCAATACCCCTACTGAACATAGCAGAATTATGAGTGATGTTCCTCCATAACTAAAGAAAGGAAGTGCCATACCTGTTACTGGCATTGATGATGTAACAACTGCTATGTTAATTATTGCCTGAAGTCCTATTAATGCTGTTATTCCTGTTGCAAGTAGGCTTCCAAACATATCAGGTGCTTTCATTGCAATTATTATTCCTCTCCAAATAAATATTGCAAATAATAATATAACCACTAAACATCCTATAAATCCTAATTCTTCTGCTAAAACTGCAAATATAAAGTCATTGTGTGGTTCTGATATGTATAAATATTTTTGTTTGCTCTCTCCGTAGCCCTACTCCAAAAAGTCCTCCAGAACCAATTGCATATAAACTCTGTATTATTTGCCATCCAGAGCCTTGCGCATCTGCCCATGGATTTAAAAAGGCTGTTATTCTTTTTAATCTAAATCCTCCTATTTCAAAGAATTTTGCAAGTACATACATTCCACCAATTAAACCTGTTGCTCCAATTGTTCCAAAAGTTACAAAGTGCGCAGGTCTACTACCAGCAACAAGCATCATTACAGATACAACTAAAATTATTATAATTGATGCACTTAAGTGAGTTTGTACTCCTAATAGTACTAAGATTATAGGCGATAAAATAAAAAATGGCTTTAAAAATCCCTTCCACACATTTTTTAGTTCATCCTTGTGTTTAGTAAGAAATGTAGCATAAAATATAATTACACCTATTTTTGTAAGCTCTGATGGTTGAAATGAAGATACAATAGGAAGGTTAATCCATCTCCTTGCGCCATTTACTGTTCTTCCAAAACCTGGTACTAATACCAATAATAACACTATTAGTGATATAAAATATACTATTTTATAAAAATTGGCATATTTTTTATAATCTATTTTTGATAATATAAGCATAGCAATAATACCAATAACGGCACTCACCAATTGCTTTATTACATAAGTATAACTACTTCCAGTTGTAGCAAGTGATGATGGCGAGCTAGCTGACAATACCATTGTTATACCTAATGCTAAAAGTAGCAATACTGTTATAAATAATATAAAATCAAATGGTTTATATGTTATATTCTTTTTTGTAGTTTGCTTTTTTTTAGCCATTTTATCATTCCTTTCATATTGCAAATAGGGCTATTATACAAAGTACTAATGTTATTATGCAAAATACAGATACTACTTTGTTTTCTTTCCATCCTGATAATTCAAAATGATGATGCAAAGGTGCCATTTTTAATAATCTTTTTCCACCTGTTTTTTTAAAATATACCACTTGCAAAACAACTGACAACGTTTCTAATACTGGAATTAGTGCTATAACTAGTAGAATTAATGGCATTTTTAAATATAGAGCTATAGCAGATATTACTCCTCCTAGAAGGAGTGAACCTGTGTCTCCCATAAATACTTTGGCTGTATTTAGGTTAAATATTAAAAATCCTAAACATGCTCCAACTATTATACTTCCAAAAACAATAATTTCTTTTACATCTAATATTATTGCAATAACTGTAAGACATGTTGTTATAATTGCGGAAATGCTAGTGCTTAACCCGTCTATACCATCTGTTAAATTTACTGCATTAGTTGTTGCAAGCATTACAAAAATTACAAATGGAATATATAAACTCATTGGCAATACAACATAATTTTTAACAAAAGGTATAAATGTTTCTGTTCCTAAATTTATGCCCTTTGTTAAATATAATGTATACATTACTGAAATTACAAGTAAGCCGAGCATTTTATATGCTGGTTTTAAACCTTTTGTATCTTTTAATACAAGTTTTTTAAAATCATCTATAAATCCTATTATACCAAATCCAATTGTGATAAATAATAGTGGTAAAATATTCTTTGCAACTTCGGGTTCCCTTGATGAATAATATATATATCCTCCAATAGTTCCTATTATAATTCCTAGTGCAATTATAATTCCTCCCATTGTTGGAGTACCTTGTTTTTTGAAATGTGATTCTGGCCCATCATCTCTTTCAACTTGACCTACTTTTAGTTTTTTTAATATAGGTATTACAAATATTGATATAATTACTGTCGCTATAAAAGATACAAATAGTATCCTTGTTTGAAAATACAAGTCTTTTTCCCCCTATCCTATTATTTTCTTTATTATTTCTCTTTCATCAAAGTGATGTTTTTCACCATTTATCTCTTGATATGTTTCATGTCCTTTTCCCGCTAAGACAATAATATCGTTTTTTTCTGCCATATTGATTGCATATTTTATAGCCTCTATTCTATCAACAATAGCTATGTATTTTCCTTTTGTTTTTTTAGTTCCCTCTTCTATTTGTCTAACTATTTTTTCTGGCTCTTCTGTTCTTGGGTTATCTGAAGTTATGATTGTAAAATCTGCAATATTGCCCGAAATTTCTCCCATCTGTGGTCTTTTGCCTGGGTCTCTATCTCCACCGCAACCAAATACAGAAATTACTTTTCCTTTAGTATAACTTTTTACTGCCGAGAGTATATTTTGAAGGCTTTCTGGTGAATGTGCATAGTCTATCATTATTGTAAGCTCTTTTTTATTTGGTACAAGCTCACTTCTACCTGGAACTTTTACCTCTAATAAAGCTTCTTTTATTTCATCAGCAGTGGCTCCAAATCTTGATGCTACCGCAATTGCTGCTAAAGAATTATATACACTAAATCTTCCTGGTATTCCTGTTTTTACTCTTTCATTTTTTGTTCCTATTTTTACTTTAAAGTCTACACTTGAATTTGTTACTGTTATGTCTTTTGCAAGTAAATCTGCTGTATTATCTATTCCATAAGTTTTAATATCGCAATTTTTTGCTATTTTTTTAACTTTTGCAACATGAAAATCATCTGCATTTATAAACCCTATTTTGCACATATCAAATAGTTTTAATTTTGAGTTGAAATAATCTTCCATGTTTGGATGTTCTTTTTCACTAATATGGTCTTCCGAAAAATTAGTAAATACTCCTATGTTAAAATCGCATCCATCTACTCTATGCAATTTTAAGCTTTGAGATGATACCTCCATAATAACTGTATCTACTTTTTCTTCTACCATTTGGCTAAATAATTGTTGTAATTCTAGGCTCTCTGGAGTTGTTCTCGTGCTTTCTCCTAAATTTTTATCTCCTATATAATTACTAACTGTTCCTATTAATCCTACTTTTTGACCATGTTTTTCTAATATAGATTTTATCATAAAAGTTGTTGTAGTTTTTCCCTTTGTTCCTGTTATTCCAACTAAAGTAAACTTCGCAGATGGGTTATTGTAAAAATTGCATGCAATTTTTGAAAGTGCTATTCTTGTATTTGGAGCCATAACTATTGTTACATCATCTGTTATATCCTCTTTTTTAATAGCTGTTCCCTCTTCTATTACAATAACTTTTGCTCCTTTTTCTATTGCATTTTTTATATATTTATGTCCATCTGTTTCAAAACCTTTTATAGCAACAAACATTCCATCTTTTACTACTTTTCTTGAATCATGCGCAATTCCTGTTATGTCTAAATCTAGATTTCCTTTTGCTTTTAATCCGTCTATTCCATTTAACACAGCTTTTAGTTTCATATATACCGCTCCTTTTTAACATTTATATTTATTATATAATTAATTTTAACTTTTGTATAGTAAATTTAATGATTTTTTATTTATTCTGTATATATAATTACTTTTGTTCCTTCATTTATTTGTATTCCTTTTTTAGGTAACTGTTCTACTACTATATTCTCTGATTCGCTTTCATTTTGAGTTTGTTTTTCTATGCTAAATTCTAGCCCTAACTCTTTTAATATTTTGCTTGCCTCTGCTACTGTAATTCCTGTTACATCTGGCATTTCTACACTTTTTTCAATTTTTTCATTTGATTCTTGTTTTTTTATTTCTAAATATGGCAATACCTCTCCGAAGTACTTGTGATGCAATTGGTGCTGCAACAGATCCACCCTGGTGTCCCCCTTCTCCTGTTGGATTATATAATAAAATTAGTATTACTACCTCTGGGTCATTAACATCTGCTACTCCTACAAATGATGTTACATATTTGCCCGTATTTACACCATCTTCAGATGTTCCAGTTTTTCCTCCTATGGAATATCCTTGTACTTGTGCATTTTTTCCTGTTCCTTCTGCTACTACTGATTCCATCATACTTAATACTTTTTTTGCTGTTGACTCAGATATAACCTGTTCCCCCTCTTTTACTTCTATATCTGTTCTTTCTCCGGTTTTACTGTCTATGGTCGCCTTAACAAGTCTTGGAGTAAATTTTTTTCCATTATTTGCAATAGTAGAAACTAATGTAACCATTTGTATTGGTGTTATTTCGAATCTTTGCCCAAATGATATTGTAGCAAGTTCTACTGGTCCCACTTTATCTTCTTTCAAAAATATACTTCCCGCTTCTCCTGGAAGGTCAATACCTGTTTTTGATAAAAGCCCAAATTTTTCTAAATAATCATAGTACCTCTCTACCCCTATTTTTTGCCCAAGCCCAATAAATACAGGATTACAAGAGTTCATCAGTGCTTGCCTTAAACTTTGTGACCCATGTGGTCTGTAATATCTCCAGCATTTAATTCTAGTTCCTGCAATATTTATTGAACCAGTACATGCAAATTCTCCAGCATTATCAGTGTCCGTTATTCCTTCTTCTAGTGCTGCAGATGAGGTAAGAAGTTTAAAAGTAGACCCTGGTTCATAAGTATCAGATATTGCTTTATTTCTCCACATTTGCTGCAACGCCTCTGATTTATCTTTAGAAGATAATGTATCCCATACAAATTCTAAATCGTCTTTATTGATTTTATATGGACTATTTAAATCGTAATTAGGATACCCAGCCATAGCTAAAATATCTCCTGTTTTTGGATTTGCAATTATTATATTTCCACCATCTGTGCAAACATTATCAATACATGCTTGCTCTAAATACTTTTCTGCAATTGACTGTACTGTCATATCTATTGATAATACTATATCATTTCCATCAACTGCAGATATATAGTCCTCTCCTTCATTTCCTAAATCTGTTCCTCTTGCATCAGTTATTTTTAATATTTTGCCTGTACTTCCTTTTAAAATATCATCATATCTGCTTTCTATTCCACCTAATCCTTGATTATCACTACCTGTAAATCCAATTATTTGTGATGCAAGTGTTGCATAAGGATAATACCTCTTAGTGTCTTCATCTATATTTATTCCAGAAATAATGTTATTTTCATTCATCCATGTCCTTAATTTGTCTGTTTGCTCTTTTTCTACTTTTTTTACAATAGTTTCTATAGAGCTGTGTTTACTAACTCTTTTTAAAACTGTTTCATAATCTAAATCAAATATATCTGATAATGCTTTTGAAACTTTTTCTTTATCCTCTTTTTTTATATTACTTGGAGTTACTGATACAGTTTCTACACTTGCGCTTACTGCAAGTATATTTTTACCTGTTGCATCATATATTGTTCCTCTTTTAGGATTTATTTTTCTATTTAATGTTTGCTGACTATATGCCATTGATTGCAATTCTGATCCTTGAACAAATTGAATCATTCCTACTCTTATAATTAAAAGTGTACAAATTAGAAAACTAATAAACAAAAAATTTCTTAATCTTCTTTTTCTACTAATATTGGTAGCTTTCACGAAATGCCTCCGAATTATAAAATAAGATTAGTATTTATTATCAATACTAATCTTATTTAAATATATTCACTATTGCATTTATTATACCTTTTATTCCATCCTCTTGCTCTTTAATTATTACTTCTTCTGCTGCAGGTTCTATATAATCACTTTTTGGAAGTGTAATATATATTGTTTGCTTAGAATTTAATTTTTGCATTCCTAATTTTTCTCTTGCCTCTTGCTCTAAATTACTTAAATTTAATCCATTTTCTATTGAAATTTCTAATTGTGCATTTTGTTTTTCAACTGCTGCCACTTCTTGTTTTAAATTTTGCACTTTTGCAAAGTTTTCGTCAATTTGTGAATTTCTATAACAAATTCCAAAAAGTATTGCAAATCCTACAATTAAATACTTTATCATTTGCCTATGTTTCTTCTTAAGTTGTTTTTCTTTAGAATTATTTTTATTTGCCTTCTTAGAATTATGTGCTGTAGTTTTTTTTGTTTTGTATGGATTTTTTATAGGTGTATATTCAGGTTCAAGTTTTCTTGGGCTTGTTTCATATTGATATTTATTAAAATTTCTTGGCACTCATATACACCTCCTTCAAAATTTTATAATTTTTGTACTATTCTCTTTTAATTTCTACATGTGTTTTTATCTATCATTTAATCTTTCAAACACTCTTAGTTTTGCACTTTTGCTTCTTGGATTTATTTTCATTTCTTCGTCTGTTGGTATAATTGGTTTCTTAGTGATTATTTTGCCTAAATTTTTTCGCCCACATACACAATATGGAAGTCCTGGTGGACATGTGCATCTTCCTTCTGCCTCAATATATGCTTGCTTAACGCTTCTGTCTTCTAAAGAATGAAATGTTATTATGCAAAGTCTTCCTTTATTTTTCAACGCCTCTACTGAATTTAATACTGTGTTATATAATGGTTTTATTTCGTTATTTACTTCTATTCTAATTGCTTGAAATGTTCTTTTTGCTGGATGTCCATATTTTTCATGGCTCGATTTTGGCATACTTTTTTCTATGATTTGTACTAATTCTTCTGTTGTTGTAATTTTTTTTCTTGATCTATATTCACAAATATTTTTCGCTATTTTTCGTGAAAATTTTTCTTCACCATATTCATATATTATATTTGCTAAGTCCTCTTCTTTGTAATTATTTACTACATATTCGGCAGTTAACTCTTGAGATTTATCCATTCTCATATCAAGTGGACCATTTTGCATATATGTAAATCCTCTTGTTTTTTCGTCTATTTGATAAGACGAAACGCCTAAATCTAATAAAATGCCATCTACTTTATCAATGTTTAATTTTTCTATTACTTCTTTTATATTGTCATGATTATCATGTATATATTTTATATTGTTAAATTCTTTTAACCTTTCTTTTGCTACCTCTAAAGCTTCCTCATCTCTATCTATTCCTATCAATAAGCCATTTGATGATAACCTTTTTGCAATATGATAGCTATGACCTGCTCCTCCGCATTGTACCATCTATATAAATTCCGCCTGGATTTATATTTAAATTATTAATACATTCATCTAATAGTACCGGTGTATGGTTAAAGATTTTATCTGTCATTTTTTACCTCTAAAATCTGAGCTTTAATTTATAATACGCATAAACAGTTGGCATTATATGTACCAACTGTCATTCCTAGTTTGATTATTATTTTCATGTAGGCAGGTAAAACCTGCCTACTTTTTCTTTAGTATTTTTGTAGCTTTTATAACTACCAAATCTTTTGTTTTTTATTTTTCTTTTGTGTTATATAACTTTACTTTCGTAAATTATAATCTTATCATTTGTAGCATTTAGCTTTTGTAAATTAAATTTTTTCTCTTGTATAACTTTTTCTTTTGTATTTAAACATATCTTTTGTATTTTTATAGGTACTACCTATTTTATCTTTAGTGTTTTATATAAACTTTTACAAGTTATATACCTAAGTTTTCAATTCTTTCTGCAATTTCATCTGCTTCTAAGTTTTCTTCTTCACTATACTTTTGCCACTTATCTTTACTCCAGATTTCTATTTTATCTAGAACTCCAATAATTACTACTTCTTTTTCAAGCCCTGCAAATTCTCTTAAATTGCTAGAAATCAAAAATCTGCCTTGTTTATCAATTTCACATTCTGTCGCCTTTGCTAAAAAAAATCTTTTTAAAGCTCTTGCGTCTTTATTTGTAAGTGGAAATGATCTTAATTTTTCTTCGAAGTTTTTCCATTCACTTGCCGAATATCCAAACAAACAACCATCTAAGCCTTGTGTTATAACAAATTTTTCGCCTATATCTTCTTTTAATTTTGATGGCATTATAAGTCTGCCTTTTGCATCTATTGTATGTTCATATTCGCCTATTAGCAAATGTTTCCACCTCTTTTCTGTTTAGAGGATTTTTTGTTCCACTTTCCTCCACTTCGTTCCACTTTGACCATATTTTATATTATAAATTATTAAAATGCAATAGTTTTTTTAAAGTTTTTTAAAAAACCTTAATTTTTATTTTAAAATCCACTTTTTTTAAGAGTGGATTTTAGTTTTGTATGAAAAAATGTTAAAATAGTAGT
>CANRGU010000022.1 GCA_947630255.1 uncultured Clostridia bacterium
TCCAAAATTATTATGAAATAATAATTTTGGTGAAGAAGGACGTCTTGAAAAAATTATATTAAACTATTTTACAGTAATAAATTAAACAAATTTGTTTACCTAAAATATATTTTTTAAACTTGTTTTTTCCTTTTCTTTAATATGTTCCAATAGAAATATTGATGTGTCTACATCTTCCATACTTTCTTCTAGATTTCCTACTTCTATTTTTGATTTTACTTTTATAAGTGATGTTTCTATTAAGTCTAATTCATCATGTAATACTATAATTGACCACTTTTCACTCATATTTTTCCATTTTTCATATATTTCATCTGACTTTTGTTTTAACTTTTCTTCTTCTATATTTGCTTTCTCTAACCCAGTTTTTATTTCTTCTAATTTGCTTACTAGTTCATAACTTGTGTCATTTAAAAATTTTTGAACATACCATGCTCCAGCAAAAATTATTACAAGAATTATTATCATTATAATTATTTGTTTCATTTTTTCTCCTCTTTTGCCTGACAGAATATTTGTGCTTTACCATCATACGTTACTACTAAAGCTTGCTCAGGTTTTATTTTAAATTTCTTGACTTGATTTAAAAGCCAATTATAATCTCTTCCTATTGCTTTTAAATTTTCATACATTACTTTCCCGTCTATGACTAAATCATAGGGTATTCCTTCATATTCTGGCGTTATTCCAAAATCTTCCGGTATTGTATTTCTTTTTTCTGGTTTTTGAATTACTGTTAATTGCCCGCTTGTTTCTAAAATTGCATATTCTACATCGCCAATAGTAAACACATTATTTTGTCTTAATCTTTCTTGCAACTCATTTATTGTGAGTTTCTCTCTTTTTAAAATTTTTTCATCTATTTTTCCTCTATATATCAGTATTGATGGCATTCCACAAATGATTTTTCTTCCCCAAATACTTTTCATATTTATAATAGATATTAATAGTTGTACAAATAATAATCCCAAAATAGGAATTATACCATTTGTAATTGGTATTCCTGTATCTCCCATCGGAACTGATGCTAAATCTGCTATCATTATTGCAATTACTAGTTCAAATGGTTGCATTTGCCCGTAATTCTCTTTTTCCCATTAACCTCATTGTAATTAATACTAAAACATATAATATTAAAACTCTAATAAATATATTAATCATCAAAAACCTCTAATATCAAATAACATTTTTTATTTATTATATTTTTCTCAAATTTTGCGCAAAATATTCTTATTCCAAAAATTTTTTTGAATATTTATTTTTTAATAGTAAATAATAAATATGAACGCTTGAAAATCCAAAGCAAAATTAAATATATATATTTAAAAAGGTTAGGAGGTTTTTTAGATGTCAGAAAACAATCAAACTAATACACAAACTTCAAGTGGCGCAAGTACAGTTTGGCAAATTGTTGGTAGATTAATTGCTGCAGCTGTAATATTAGCCATAACAGCATTTTTTACACCTGGTTTCCAAATTAATAATATTTGGTCTCTTGCTATATCAGCTGTTGTTCTTACAGTATTAGACTATCTAATTGTAAAATTTACTGGTCTACATGCTAGTCCTTTTGGAAAAGGATTTGTAGGTTTTGTATTATCTGTTGTAATTCTTTATGTTACACAATATTTTGTAGCTGGATATTCTATTTCATGGATGGCAGCAATTATTGGTGCATTAATTTATGGAGTTATAGACTACTTTATACCTGGCGAACAACAGATGTAAGCTTAAAAAAACGGACCTAAAATTTATTTTAAGTCCGTTTTTTCTATTTTATATTTATTTATTGGCTAACATTTATAGTTGATGTATTTATGAATTCAATATATCGATCTAAAGATACTTCTTGCTGTTGTAATTCTATGTAATAATTCTTTTGTCCACCTTCATTTTTAGCATAAATTTTATCTAGTGAGCAATCAATCACTGTTCTTCCATCATCTAGACTTACTAAACCATATTTTCCGTTCTTACATACAACTAGTAAATTTTCTTTATTTTTGCCATATTCTTTTATCACTAAAGTTGATATTTCAGTTGTACTTCTAGATGCATATCCCATACTATCAAACTCATTGTTTATAATGGCTTTTCCTTGCCCATTTATTACCCCATATTTTCCGGCTAATTTAACTTTATAAAATACAGGAGTATTATTTAATATTTCTATTCCTTCATAATTTAAATCTATTATTGGTCTTTGATTTGACTCTTTACTAATAACTCCATATTTATTATCATCTGATACAATAAATACACCTGCTGATTCATTAAATTCCATACTAGTATATCTGTTTCCAATTATTGTAGCAAAGTTTCCATCTATTGCTCCCCATTTTTTATTTTCATTTGCGACAACTATCATTCCATATAATAATGCTTTTTCATTATTATAGTCTTCACTTATTTCGCTTATTTGACTATCTGTTTGAGTTGCTAAAGATGTTTTATAAGCTTCTGTTATATTGTCCATAGTATTAAATAATATTTTGTTGTTCTCTTTAGAATATGAATATATTACATCTAAGCCAACATTTACATCTTCTAATGAAATATATAGTAAATTATTTGTTTTTAAAATGTTGTTATTTAATTCATACTCTTCATAATCTAAAACTGAATTAGGTTCAGTTTTATAAATTTTGTTAGTATCAGCTTCAAATTGTATTATTTGGTTTTCGCTTTGCAAATAACATTTTGAATTAGTTTTATCTTCAGTATATTCTTTGTATCCGCCTGTTAAATAATCATATCCTAATAGTTTCGAGATTTTTTGTATTGATACATAGTAGTTACCATTATCATCTGTTATTAATAGGTCACTTGTTACATTTACATCTGCGTCGTTAACACTTATTGTTAATGGTTTTGTTTCATTACCTGATAATGTTGCCATTACTGCTATAATTATTATTAATAAGATAATTGAAATTATTAACAAAAATAAAACTATTTTTTTGCCTTTAGGTTGTTCTTGTTTTTTTACTTCTTGGTCTAGTAGCATTTATTTTCCTCCTTATTCATTTGTATATCCATACTTTTTATAAAATTCATTTTTGAAATTTAATAAATTGTCATTCTCTATTTCTATTCTAACTCTTTCCATAAGTTTAGTCAAGAATCTTAAATTATGAATTGATAATAATCTTACTCCTAAAATTTCATTTGTTTTTACTAAATGTCTTATATATGCTCTAGTGTAATTTTTACAAGTATAACAGTCACATTCTTTATCTAATGGTCCCCAATCTCTTTCATAGCATGCATTTCTTACAACTACTTTTCCGTTCCATGTCATTGCTGTTCCATTTCTTGCAATTCTTGTAGGCAATACGCAGTCGCACATATCTATTCCTGCAAGTGCTGATTCTATTAGATAATCTGGGGTTCCAACTCCCATTAAATATCTTGGTTTATCTTTTGGCATAAGTGGCGCTGTGTAATTTAGTATTTTTAAAAACTCTTCTTTAGGCTCTCCGCACACTTATTCCACCTATTGCATATCCTGGAAGATCTAATGCCATTAAATCATCAAGCGATTTTTTACGTAGGTCTTCGTAAAATCCACCTTGTATTATTCCAAATAATGCTTGATTTTCAGTATTTTTGTGTGCTTCTTTGCATCTTATAGCCCATCTTGTTGTTCTTTCCATAGAATCTTTAGTATATTCATATGTTGATGGATATGGACAGCATTCATCAAATGACATTATTATATCTGCGCCAAGTGCTTCTTCTATTTCCATTACTTTTTCTGGCGAAAAGAAGTGTTTGCTTCCGTCTAAATGAGATTTAAACTCTACTCCATCTTCTGAAATTGTTCTTAAATCGCTTAAACTAAATACTTGAAAGCCTCCGACAGTCTGTTAAAATTGGTCTGTCCCAATTCATAAAACTATGAAGTCCTCCCGCTTCTTTTACAATTTCATGTCCTGGTCTTAAATATAGATGATATGTATTAGATAAAATTATTTGTGCTTTTACTTCATCTTTTAGCTCTTCTGGTGTCATTGATTTTACTGTTGCCTGTGTTCCAACTGGCATAAATACTGGAGTTTCAATATCGCCATGTGGAGTGTGCACAATTCCTCTTCTTGCACCTGAATTTTTATCTTCATGTATTAATTCATAAGTTACTGCTTCTGACATTTTATTTCTCCTTTTCATTTGTTCATAATATAAGCATTGCGTCTCCAAAACTAAAGAATCTGTATTTTTCTTTTACTGCCTCTTTATATGCCTTCATAATAAAATCTCTATCTGCTAATGCTGATACAAGCATAAGAAGAGTTGATTCTGGCAAATGGAAATTAGTTATCAGTCCATCTATACATTTAAATTTGTATCCTGGATAAATAAATATTTTTGTATCGTCTTCCATCTTCCTTACTTTTCCTGTTTCTTCATCTGCTATTGATTCAAGCACTCTGCATGAAGTTGTACCAATTGCAATTACTCTTCTTCCTTCTTCTTTTGCCTTATTTATTTTATCTGCATCCTCTTGTTTTATATAAAAATGCTCTGAATGCATTTCGTGTGCCTCAACTGTTTCTTCTTTTACTGGTCTAAATGTTCCTATTCCAACATGCAAAGTTACATTTGCAATAATTATTCCTTTATCTTCTAATTTTTTTAATAACTCATCTGTAAAGTGAAGTCCTGCTGTTGGTGCTGCAGCAGAGCCCCTATATTTTGCATAAACTGTTTGATATCGATCTTTTTCTTTTAGTTCTTCATGTATATATGGTGGAAGTGGCATGAGTCCAATTTTATCTAATATTTCATTAAAAATACCATCATACTCAAACTTTACTTTTCTTGTTCCGCCTGGCATTACATCTAATATCTCAGCTTTAAGCATGCCATCACCAAATATTACTTTTGTTCCAACATGCAATTTATTTCCTGGTCTTACTATTGATTCCCATATGTCTCCTTCTATATTATTTAATAACAAAAATTCAACATTTGCACCTGTTTCTTTTTTTCCATAAATTCTTGCAGGTATTACTTTTGTGTTGTTTCTTACTAACACATCTCCTGGTTTTAAGTATTCTATAATATCTTTAAATATTTTATGCTCTATTGTTTTATTATTTCTGTTTAATACCATAAGTCTTGACTCGTCTCTTTTTTGAATTGGCGTTTGTGCTATTAATTCCTGTGGCAAGTCATAATTAAAATCTGAAACTTTCATTTTTGTCCTTTCTTTTATTTAACTCCAAATAGTCTAGATATAGCTGTAAATAAATTTTTTACTTCATCTAATATATTTTGTGGCTCATTATTAAAATCCATATCTAAGTTATATTTGAAATCACTATTTGCTGGTGGAGTCATTTTATATACAGCACTATCTAAGCCAACTAACTTTCCATCACTTGACTTTATATTACAATTCATATAGTCTCCATACCACTGTTTTAATCCTACTAGTCCTTCTTCTTTATATCCATACTTTTCATAATCGTGCAATTCTGGTATATCATAATTTCTTTCTTGAAGATTTCTTTCTAAGGAATGCAAAAATTCATGCACGAATACCTCTTCAGGGAAAGTATTTATTCTAGGGTTATATGTATATATGTAGCTTGAACTATCATTTGGAAGTCTTATATTTGAATATCCTATTCCATAAAGATCCATCGCTCCGAAGTCCTATCCAGTCATTTACTGGTATTTCTACATTTCTATTATTATCTCCAAGTTTTGTAGCAACAAAAATGTAATCATACTCCTCTTCCTTTAAATATTCCTTTATTTTGCTTTCTACATCAGATGGGTCCAAATAATATCCATACTCTTCTGAGTATGTTATTGTTTTTATTGGTTCATCTATTTCGTATATATCATAATCCACGGTCATCTTGTTATTACTTAATTCATTAATAGATGTTTGAAATCTTTTCATATTGCTTTTCATTTTTTCAATATCACTTAAGCTCATTGAAATTTTTATTTGTTCATTGTTTATATTTACATCTAAATTCTTTATTATAAAACATACCATATTCCAATTACTAGAATTGTCTTTTATTCCTTCTTCTAATTTAAAATCAGAAAACCATGCAGTTCCTTTTGCTTTATCATTATTTCCGCCTAATCTAAAACCGATTTCTAAAGTTTCTCTATCTTTAGAATCAAAAACAAATTCTAATTTTTGCCAGTCATTCGTACCTATTATATTTTCTGAACATTCTGTACTATTTAATATTGATATTTGCACACCACTATTAGATTTGCCATTTTTGCTTTCTACATTCTCAGTTTTTACCATGCAACTGAGTTTATATGGAGTATTTGGCTTAACATGTACAGTTTTGTAAAACATTGCATCATTAAAATTTGTAGACTCTACTTTATAACTATAATCATATGAACATGTTACATTTTTATCTCTCGTAAATTTAGTTACTCCCATTTCATTTTCGGCTTTAATAAAGTCGTTATAAGAATATATTTTATATAGTCCAAATAACTTATAAAAAATAAATAATATAACTATAATAAAAATTATATTTATTATTTTTGAACTTGTACTTTTTTTCAAAATTTAATCCTCCGTATTATTAATTTTCTTTTTTATCATATTTAATGCTTTTGGTCTTTCAACTGTTATTACTCGATTGCAACCGTCTGCATTTAAATTTAAAGTCTACTCCGATTCTAATAATTTCCCATGTTTTACTTCCACATGGATGTTGTTTTTTTAGTTCTACAATGTCTCCTATTTTGTAGTCCATAGGCTCTCCTTTTGAACAAATTACAATTTATCTTTTAATAAAATTTTTTATTCTATTTTCTACTGTTTCTTTTCCTAATACTTGCATTATTTCATATAAGTCAGGTGTGTTGTGCTTTGTAGTTAAAGCTACTCTTATAACTGTACTTATGTCTCCAACATGTCCTTTATACTTTTCTGGCTCTTGTTTATATTCTTTTACTTCTCTTGCATAACCCTTATTTTCAGATAAGTCTTTTATTTTGTTAAACCATGTCTCTTTATCGTCGTTTATATCAAAATAATTTTCAATGTATGAATTTAATATATCTTTTATTTCTTCTTTATCTTCTATTTTTTGGAACTCAAAATCATCCATTTTATTATATTCTTCTTCATACATATATTTAATAGTTTCTTTTACATCTGACCATTTGCTAATATCTTTTCTAGGTTTTGCCTTTCCTCTTTCTATATTTAAAACTTTCATAGAATATTCTTTATTTTTTATTAATAATTGTTCTAATTCTTTATCATATTTACTTGCCCATTTTAAAGTTTCATCATATATTTTTTGACTACTGTATTTTGATATTATATTTTTAGAAACGTCTAAAAGTTTTATCATATCAAAAACTGCTCCGCTTACACTCATCTTATTTAACTGTAGTTCAAATTCTGCTATACTTTTGTCTGGATTTGCTCTTCTCCATGGTTCAAAGCTTGAATTTGCAATATTAAGCAAGTATTCTACAACTGCATCAGATGGAATACCTTGTTCATGATAAAAGCTTACTGCTGCTTCTGGATCTTTTCTTTTACTAATTTTTCTTTTACTTCCATTGTCATCTTTCATTATTGTTGCAGTATGTGCATATTTAGGTGGTTTAAAACCTAATACTTTAAATAATTCTAAATGAATTGGAAGTGATGATATCCATTCATCTCCACGTATTACATGAGTTACTCTCATTAAATGGTCATCTACTACATGTGCAAAGTGGTATGTTGGAAGTCCATCTGCTTTGATTATAACTATATCTTGATCATTTTCTGGCAGTTCAAGGTTTCCTTTTATGCTATCTTTATGTTTTATTCTTCTATCTTCTCTTCCTTGTGATTTAAATCTTATAATATATGGATCCCCATTTTTTATTTTTTCTACTGCTTCATCTATAGGAAAATTTCTATATTTTGCCCATACCCCATAGTAACCTGGCCTTATTTTAGCTGATTCTTGTTTTGCCCTTATTTCTTCTAATTCTTCATGTGTACAAAAACATGGATATGCTTGTCCTTGCTTTATTAAACTTTTAGCATAAGCCTGATAAATTTCTTTTCTTTGGCTTTGCTTATATGGTCCATAATTTCCGATTTCATCATTTTCTGAAATCATACCTTCATTTGGAACTATATCAAAAGCCTTTAGTCCATCTACTATTTGGGCTACTCCATTTTCTATTTCTCTTTTTTGGTCTGTGTCTTCTATTCTTAAAATAAATGTGCCTTTTGACTGCTCAGCTAGTTTTCTATCTATTATGCTTCCGAATAATCCGCCTATATGAATAAATCCTGTTGGGCTTGGAGCAAATCTAGTAACAGCAGCTCCTTCTGGTAAATTTCTTTCTGGATATTTCTCTTCGTAATATGATATTTCTTTTGCATTTGGAAATATTAAATCTGCAAGTTCATTAAAATCCATATTTTTTTATTACTCCCTTCATTTCATCTTCTTTTTCTTCTATTTGTCTCAATAATTCTAATTGAGCTTTTGTTCTTACTAAATTATGGTTTTCTATATTTTCATCTACTGAATAATATACATCACCATTTAAATAATCTGCTAAAAATCTTATTGCATTTTCATAAGTCATCATCCAAACTCCAAGTGGAAGAATTTCTAATTCTTCTTTTGTAATTGTATCTTTTACTTCACTTAAAAATCCCTTTGTATAACTTTCAAATCTATTTATATCTACTTTTATTTTTGATAAATCTTGTTCATCTTCTTTTGCAGTTGTAATTCCTGTTCTTAATCCCTCTCCAAAATCATAAGCAAGTGCACCTGGCATTACTGTATCTAAATCAATCAAACACACTGCCTCATCTGTATCTTTGTCAAATAATATATTGCTAAGTTTTGTATCGTTATGTGTAACTCTAAGTGGTATTTCTTTATTCTCTAATTTATCTGTAATTATACTTGTTTTATTTAATCTTTTTTCATCTGTTACAAATTTAATTACATCTTGTGCAAGATTAAATCTTTCTTCTCTTTCTTTTAAGTTTTCTTCATTAGAAAGAGCTTCTTTTAGCTGATTTACTCTGTTTGGAGTATAATGAAATTTTGGTATTATTTCATATAACTCTTCTGCTGGAAATCCATCTAAGTTTTTTTGAAATTTGCCAGCTGCTTTTCCAGCTTCTTGCAATATATTCATGTCTTCTGTAGTTAAATATGTTTTTGTGTTATCTATAAAATTTTCCATTCTCCAATTTTTGTTATATATATTATAAGAATTTCCATCATTTGTATCTATTAGTGTAATTGTTAGTCTATCTGTTGATTCACCTTTTTCTTTTGCTTTAGTTATCATATATTCAGTTACATTTTTTATATTTGTCATCAATTCTGGTAAATTTGGAAATACTTTTGTATTCACATATTGCAAAATATATTTTTTCTCAGCATCATTCTTTTTATATGTTACCGCATATGTTTTATTAATGTGTCCACTATCACATCTTTTTATATCTATTATTTCTCCATCAATTTTAAAATTACTAGCTATTTTTTTAAGTTTCTCTTTATTCATCTTTATACCCCTTAAAAATAAAATTTAACTTAATTATTATACTATTTAATAATAAAAAAGTAAAGAATATTTCTTAAAACAAGAACAGGAGGTTATTTTCTCCTGTTTTCTATCTTTTGCATCTACATATTTATTCTTTTCATTGCTTTTATTGTGTTTTCTTTTGTACCAAATGCTGTTAGTCTAAAATAGCCTTCTCCTGATGGTCCAAATCCAACTCCTGGTGTTCCGACTATTTGTTTTTCAGTTAATAATTTATCGAAGAATTCCCATGATGTTAGTCCTTGGGGAACTTTAAGCCATATATATGGAGCATTTACTCCTCCATAAGTTGTAAATCCTGCTTTATTTAATCCTTCTCTTATTATTCTTGCATTTTCCATATAGTAAGATATATTTTCTTTTATTTGTTTTTGTCCTTCTTCAGAATAAACAGCTTCTGCTGCTCTTTGTGTTATGTATGATACTCCATTAAATTTTGTAGACATTCTTCTGCTCCATAATTTATTTAAATATATTTCTTCATTTTTTGAAGTTTTACATTTAAGCTCTTTTGGAACTACTGTATATGCACATCTTACCCCAGTAAATCCGGCTGTTTTAGAAAAGCTTTTGAATTCTATTGCAACTTCTTTTGCTCCTTCTATCTCATATATACTATGTGGAATATTTTCTTCTGTGATATATTTTTCATATGCTGAGTCAAATAATATTAATGCTTTGTTTTCTTTTGCGTAATCTACCCATTTTTTTAGTTCTTCTTTGTTTAAAACAGTTCCTGTTGGATTATTAGGAAGGCATAAATATATTAAATCTACTTTTTCTTTTGGAAGTTCTGGCACAAAATTGTTTTCAGCTTTTATTGGCACATATACTATATTTTCATACATGCCAGTTTCTTTATTGTATTTTCCAGCTGCTCCTATCATTACATTTGTATCTAGATAAACTGGATACACTGGGTCTGTTATTGCTACTTTATTTTCGTTTCCTAATATATCTAATATATTTGCGACATCACATTTTGCGCCATCTGATACAAATATTTCATCTGGACTTATGTCTATGCCTCTTTCTTTATAATCATATTTAGATATTTTTTCTCTTAAAAATTCATATCCTTGTTCTGGTCCATATCCTTTAAATGTAGCTCCATCTTGCATTTCATCAACTGCTTTGTGCATTGCTTCAATTATCGCTGGTACAATTGGTCTTGTTACATCTCCAATTCCCATTTTTATTATTTCTTTATCTGGATTTTTACTTTTGTATTCTTCTAATTTTTTTGCTATTGTAGAAAATAAATAACTGTCTTGTAATTCTAAATAATTTTCATTAATTTTATACATAATTCATTCTCCTTTACAAATTGATTTTTCCTTCAAATACTGTTACTGCGGGACCTGTCATGAATACATGATTTGTTCTTTCATCCCATTCTATTTCTAATGTTCCTCCTAATAATTCTATACTTACTTTTTTTTCTGTAAGTCCATTTATATTGCATGCAACAGCTACCGCGCATGCTCCTGTACCACATGCAAGGGTTTCTCCTGCTCCTCTTTCCCATACTCTCATTTTTACGTTGTTTTTATTAATTATTTCTATAAATTCTATGTTAGACCTCTTTGGAAAATGTTCATCTATTTCTAGTACTGGTCCATATTTTTCGATGTCAAATTCTTTTGTGTTATCTACTATTGTTATTGCATGTGGATTTCCCATAGACACGCATGTAAACTTAAATTCTTTATCTAATGCTCTAATTTTTAAATCTTTTACTGGCTTTCTATCAAAATTAACTGGTATTTCCTTTGGACTAAATATAGGCTCTCCCATATCTACTCTTACTGTTTCTACTTTGCCATTTTTTACATTAAGTTTTAGCACTTTAATTCCTGCTAATGTTTCGACTTTGATAGTCTCTTTATTTGTAAGCCCTTTGTCGTAAACAAATTTACCTACGCATCGTATGCCATTTCCGCACATCTCCGCTTCGCTTCCGTCAAAGTTAAACATCCTCATTTTAAAATCAGCAATATCACTTTTGCATATTAATATTATTCCATCGGATCCTATTCCAAAGTGACGATTGCTCATAAATTTAGCTAGGTTTGATATGTTTTCTAAATCGACATCTTTTGAATAGCAGTCAATATATACATAATCATTACCTAGCCCGTGCATTTTTGTAAATTCTATCATTTTTATCACCTTTGTATTGGTATTAATAAACCGTATAAAGATAATTATCTTTATACGGTTTTATTTTATCATATATTTTTATTTTTTCAAGCATTATCTATATTTTAGATTTTAGTTACATCGATATTTAGAAATCCTTTTATTATATCTTCTGTTACATGTTTATCAGTTGACTCTAATTCTATTGCAAAAATATGTTCATTATCTAACATATACCATACATATACTATTTCATATTTTTCATCATAATATTCAGAATTTGATTCGTAACTTAGGATTTGATATTTAAAATCTTTATCTCCAAATTTAATTGTTTTTTCTGCGCTTAAAACTACATTTTTATAATAATTTAAATCGTTTTTATAATAATTATAATCCCATTCGATATCTTCTTTATAATCAGAATCTGTATCCCAATTTAAAGTTACTGTAGCCTCAATTTCAGACTCTGAATTTTCATCTCCTAGCTCATAGCATTTATAATAGTCATAAGAATAATCATCTTCATATTTAAAGCCACTTGGAACTGAATATTTAACCGAATATCCATAACTATCATCTCTTACTTCATTTTGTGTTGTAGTCGAATTTTGGTTTATAGATGGAGTATTTGGCAAATTATCTGTTCCGTTTGTAATTATGTCACTATCCATATCGCTTAATTGACTCTTTAATAAATCACCTATTAATGGTCTTTCCATTAACTTTTCTGCCATTGATTGAACATCTTTTTCTGTAATTTCTGTCATATTTACGCTGTTTGCTACATTTATTTTATCTATTCCTTTATTTAATTTAACTGAATAATCTATTGTTATTATAGCTTTGCCTGTTTCTGCAATTTCTGTTGTTATTATAGTTTTTCCTGTCTTCTCATTTTTAGTATTTTTTTCTTTTTCTATTTCTACTTCACCTTTTATTACATCTACTCTTGCTGATGATGTTTTTGCAGAAACTTTGTACGAATATGTGTCTTCGTCTTCTTTTACAACTGATATTATAATTGTTTGATTTGATGTATCGATTACTTCTAAGTCTACAGCTACAAGGTTATAAAGTATTCCTTTTGTATAAATAGATAGCTTTATTTTATTTTTATTATCTGCGTTAGTATTTTCTAATTTATCAGCTATTGCTTCTAATTCATCCTTTGGTGATTCTTCAAAATAATCTATAAATTCATCATTTTCTGCTAAATTTGAAAATGTATTTGAAAACACCTCACATAAATCTTTTTCAGATAATGTAAGTGTTGATTTTGTAACATTTTTACTTTTATCTCCTACTTCAATTGTAACTTTTTCTTTTTCAAATTCGCCATATTCATTTAACTGATTTTTTAATTCGTCTCTTATTATTTTTACAGCTTTTTTGTTATTGTATATTTTTTCTTTTGAATTAGATTCGTCAAAAATAGCTTTAAGAGCATCTTCTTGTTCTTTTTCCATATCTAACTGTATATATTTATCAAATATGCCTTCTAGATACATGTACATCTGCTCATCTGTGTAATATCCTTTTATATCAATAACTTCGTCGTCATCATATTCAAGGCCTAAATCAATCATTTCTTGTTGCTTATTAAAGTCTAATTGTGCTCCAACTTTTAAATCGCATTTTTCAATTTCTGCAAGCTGTGTTTGAATACTTTTGTCTTCTGCTTCTAATGCAATATTAATTTTTGAATCAAATTTTATTGAATTAAAATCTTTTGATTCTATTTCAAAAAGCTTATCAATAGTTTTATTAAATACAAACTGAGGTTTTGAACTAATTAGAAAGTATATTAAAACTACTGAAATAATTACTAAAATTGCAATTACTCCTGCTATTATTAA
The DNA here is from genome assembly GCA_947630255.1 of uncultured Clostridia bacterium. Lineage (GTDB taxonomy): Bacteria > Bacillota > Clostridia > TANB77 > CAG-508 > CAG-452. The sequence goes on from CANRGU010000022.1 coordinate 13,584, forward strand.
TGCCTTCTTTTTAGGCTTTTTTACATTAAAGTCTTCATTTACTTGTTCGATTGTTTTCATGTTAATATCTCCCCCTTATAAATAAATATTATTATTTTTCTTTATGTAATAATATTAATTATATAATCTTTATAACACAAAAAATCTTTTTATTCAATATAAAATGGCAAAAAAGGGGTCTGTCCCCTTTTTTGCCACTAAATTTCCATTATTATTGGTAGAATCATTGGGTCTCTCTTTGTTTTCTTGTAAATAAAGTCTCTTAGCTCTTCTCTTAGCATTAATTTAATTGTTGTCCAATCTGTTATATGTTTTTCTTCAAATTTTAATATTTCTGCTCTTAATAATTGTTTAATATCATCCATTAAATTTTCTGATTCTCTAACATAAACAAATCCTCTTGATAATACGTCTGGCCCTGCTACTACTGTTCCTGTTTTAGAATTCATGGTTAAAACTATTATTATTAATCCATCTTGTGATAAACGTTGTCTATCTCTTAAAACTATATTTCCTACGTCTCCAACGCCTAATCCATCAACCATTATTTTTCCAACTGGTACTGTTCCTGTTAGTTTTGCTTCGTATTCATTTAATTCAAGAACCCTTCCATTAGTCATTATAAATATATTTTCTGGATCTACTCCAACTTTTTTTGCAGTTTCGCTATGTGCTATTAATTGTCTATATTCACCATGTACTGGAATAAAATATTTAGGTCTTACTAAACTAATCATTAATTTTTGTTCTTCTTGGCATGCGTGACCTGAAACGTGTATGTCTTCTAACGCATTATATACAACTTCTGCACCTATTTTCATTAAATCGTCTATTACTTTTGATACAGAATTCTCGTTTCCTGGTATTGGATTTGCAGATATTATTATTAAATCATTTGGTGTTATTTGAACTTTTTTGTGTTCTCCTGATGCCATCCTTGTAAGTGCAGACATTGTTTCTCCCTGACTTCCTGTAGTGATTATGACTAGTTTATCATCAGGATAAGATTTTATCATGTCTATATCTATAAAGACATTATCTGGTACTTTTATATATCCAAATTTTCTTGCGGTTTCTATCATGTTGACCATACTTCTTCCGCAAACTGCTATTTTCCTTTTATATTTTACTGCTGAATTTACTATTTGTTGTACCCTATGAACATTTGATGAGAATGTTGCAACTACTATTCTTTTTGTACAGTTTATAAATAATTTATCTAAAACTTCTCCTACTGTACTTTCTGACATGGTATAACCTTTTCTTTCTGAATTTGTACTATCAGACATGAGTGCTAGAACGCCTCTATTTCCAAGTTCTGCAAGTCTTCCAAAGTCTATCATTTCACCATCTATTGGTGTATAGTCTATTTTGAAATCCCCTGTATGAACTACTGTTCCTACTGGTGTATGAATAGCAAGTGAACAAGCATCTGGTATACTATGTGTTATCCTTATAAATTCTACTTTCATACTTCCTAATGAAATTGTTTGTCCTGGATTTACTACTTTTAATTTTGTACTTCTTAGAAGTTTATGTTCTTCTAGTTTGTTTTCAATTAACCCTATTGTTAACTTTGTTGCATATATTGGTACATTTATTTGTTTCAATAAATATGGTATTGAACCTATATGATCTTCATGTCCATGTGTTATTACAAGTCCTCTTATTTTTTCTTTGTTTTTTTCCAAATATGATAAATCTGGTATTACTAA
>CANRGU010000023.1 GCA_947630255.1 uncultured Clostridia bacterium
CTTTTATTGCAAGTTTTACTGCTCCTTCTTTTGGTTTAACTCCTTTTGCCATACCATTTCTTGTTCCTTCTGGGAAAATTAATAATAGTTCGTTATTTTTTAGCAGTTTAAGTGATATTTTCATACTTTCCATTGACTTACTGTCTTTTTTTACAGGATATACTCCAAATATATATGCTAAAAATTTTACAAACCAATTTTTAAATAGGCTTTCTTTTGCAAGTACATTTATTTTTCTTTTGTTATTTAGAATTATAACTGCTGAATCAAATGCATGAACATGATTTGCACATAATAAAGCTCCTTTGCCCTTTTCTATGTTTTCTAATCCTACAGTTTTTGGTCTGTATACTATTACTATCAATAAATTTAATACAAATTTTACTATATGCCTTAAAATTTCTTTCATATGTGTCTCCTCTATTTCCTCTTAATTTTTATTATATCAATTATTTTTTCTACGACTTCATCTATAGTTAAACTTGTTGTATCAACTACTATGCTGTCTTCTGCTACTTTTAATGCTCCAACTTCTTTAGATTTATCATTTTCATCTCTTTTTTTTATGTTTTCATAGACTTCTTCATAAGTCATATCTATGTTTTTTTCTTGATTTTCTTTAAATCTTCTTTTTGCTCTTTCTTCTATACTTGCATCTAGATATATTTTTACATCAGCATTTGGAAATACATATGTGCAAATATCTCTTCCTTCCATTATAATGTCTTTTCCTTCTGCAAGTTTTCTTTGCATATCTACCATTAAAAATCTTACTTCTTTTATTGAAGATACTTGTGATACTATTTTTGTAACTTCTTTTGAGCGAATGTCTTGTGTAACATTTATATCATTTAAAAATACTATATCTCCATTTGGAGTATTATCAATTCTTATCTTTATATTTTTCGCTACTTCTATTATTTTATTTGTATCGTCTAATTGTATTCCTTGTTTTAAAACTTCTAATGCTACACATCTATATGTGATTCCTGTGTCTATATTAATTAGTCCTAACTTATTTGCTACTCTTTTTGTTACAGTTCCCTTACCACTACCTGCTGGTCCATCAATTCCTACTATAAAGCTCATTTATTATCCTCCTCCGGAACGTATATTCCTTTTGCTACTATGTCTAATGTATCTACATTCATTGCAGTTAAATTTTCTATTTCTTTTTTACATTTCTTTTTAAAGCTTTTTAATTCTTCAACTATATTGTATCCATATACTATTACAACTTCTATGTATATATTAATTCCTTCTTGATTTTCATTTTTATCAATTCTTGCTCTGTTTATTCTGTGTATTGAATTTGTTTTTTTACCTAAATATTCTATTATTTGTCTAAATACTGTATCTGATATTTTGAAGTTGCCTAAATAACTAAATGTTGGTCTTATAATAGATTTTTCTGATATATATGGAGTAGAATCTTTTCCTTTATATTTAAAAATTTGAAGTGGATCTAATATAAATCCTGAAAAATCTTTTTTTATTTCGAATGTAGGTACTGGAATTACATGTTTTCCTTGTGTTTGTCTAATTCTTCTTGCTTCTGCCATTTCTTCTTCTGTTGCAACATCATTTATATATATTGTTTCTGTAAATTCTGGAAGTCCTAAGTTTTCTCTAATTTTTTCTACCATGTTGTCTGATGTACCTAAAATTAATATACTTTCTGGTCTGTATTTAAAAAATGCTTTTTTTATCTCTCTTGCTTCTTCTGAATTGTTAAACAATGCTTTTTTTACAGTTTCGATTTTTGTTGCGGCTTTTTTTGCGGAAATTCCTGCTACGACTTCATTTTCTTTTATTAGAAGTCCATCATCAATTATAAATTTTATGCCTCTTTCACTTGCAACCATTTGGGCTCTATAGCTTTTTCCTGTTCCCGATGGTCCTACAAAAGCATATGTTTTTATCATACTATCTAGAATTTTATCAATTATCATAATTATTCACTCCGATTTGAATTATATCATTACATTAAATTTTTAGCAATAAAAAAAGATATCAAAAGATATCTTTTTATTGATATTTTTAGACATTTACTTTGTTGTTTAAATCATCTACTTTTACACTTCTTGTATGTTCGATTTTTGTCCAAGTTGTGTCTGGTTTTATTAATGCTTTTATATTAATTAATATCCATGAACCTAAGAATAATGGATAACAAAGTATTCCTTTTATCATCGGTTTTATTGGCCTTTTATCTAACCATAATATAAGAATTGCTGTAAGTGGTGGTAGTAAGAATGTTGCTCCTAAATATTTTAAATAATTCCATACTAATGCTGCTGTTGTCATACCATTTGCTGCATATATTATAAGATTTATAAGTAATAATCCTAACGTTATTACAAGCATTGGTATACCCATTAAATATAATAATCCATCAAAATTCATAAGAGTTTTGTGGTCTTTTACCCCTCTTGCTAAATCTTTTAAATAATATTTAGCACATTGCAAATGTCCAACAGACCATCTCATTCTTTGATTCCAAGATTGCTTATATTCAAGAGGTTGCTCGTCATATACTATTGCATCAGTTGCCCAACCTAATTTTCTTCCTTTTGAAATATTTATTAAAGAAAACTCTATATCTTCTGTTAATGTTTTTGTATTCCATCCTTCTTCTTTTATAAGGTCATATTTTACCATGAATCCTGTTCCGTTTAATAATGGTGATAGTCCTAAATTATATCTTGCTAGGTGATAAAATCTGTGCATTGTCCAATAAAATAATGCATACCCTGCTGATATCCATGAGTCAGTTGGATTTTTTATATCTCTATATCCTTGGACTACTTCTTCTCCTTGACAAAGTTTTTTATTCATTGCTTTTATAAATCCAGGTGTTGCAACATTATCTGCGTCAAATACACATAAAGCATCATAGTCTGCATTTTGTTCATTCATTTTATTTAAAAACCATTGCATTGCATATCCTTTTGTTTTTTTAGTTTCATCAAATCTTTCATAAACAATAGCTCCTGCATTTCTTGCAATTTCTGCTGTGTTGTCTGTACAATTATCTGCAACAACATATATATCTAATAATTCTTTTGGATAATCTTGATTTTTTAAACTTTCTACTAAATTTCCAACAACAGCTGCTTCGTTATGTGCAGGTATTAATGCCATAAATTTATGTTGTTTATCTACTAATAAAGGTTTATCTTTTAATTTAACTAATGAGCATACACTTATTACAATATTATATAACCAAAATATTGTTATTACCCAAACTAATGCTTGTTGTAATATATATAAATACTCCATTTTTTACCTCTCCTATTTTTATTTATAAATAATTTATCTCTCTATATATTTTATTTAGACATCTTTTTTATTATACTACTTTTTGATTCTTTTTGCAATATTTTTTAAATTTTAAGGGCTAACACTTAAGTTAGCCCTTAAAATTTACTCTTCTACTTCTTCTATTCCTAATCCTTTTTTAGTTAAACTAATTTTTCCTTGACTGTCTATATCTAAAACTTTTACTAGGAATGTATCTCCTTCCTTTATTACGTCTTCAATTTTTTCAATTCTTTTTTCTGATATTTTAGAAATATGAAGTAAACCTTCTTTTCCACCACCTAGATCCATAAATGCTCCAAATGGCATTAATTTTGTAACTGTTCCTTCATAAATTTCTCCTACTTCTATTTCTCTTGTTATGTTTTCTATAAGTTTTTGTGCTTTTTTGGCTTTTTCTGCATCTTCAGTATAGATGAACACTCTTCCGTCTTCTTCGATATCTATTTTTACACCAGTTTCATCAATTATTTTATTAATTGTTTCTCCGCCTTTTCCAATTACATCTTTTATTTTGTCTGGATTTATAGACATTGTTGTTATTTTTGGTGCGTATTTAGATAATTCTTTTCTTGGCTCAGCAATTTGTTTTAGCATTATTTCATCTAATATATATTGTCTTGCTTTTCTTGTTCTTGCGAAAGCATCTTCTATTATTTTGTATGTTAATCCATCAACTTTTATATCAACTTGTATTGCTGTGATTCCGTTTTTTGTTCCACCAACTTTAAAGTCCATATCTCCAAAGAAATCTTCTAATCCTTGGATATCTGTAAGCATTACATAGTCGTCTGGATTATCTGGATTTGATACAAGTCCTGTTGAAATACCTGCTACTGGGTTTTTAATTGGAACGCCTGCATCCATTAATGCTAAAGTGCTTCCACATATACTTGCTTGTGATGTAGATCCATTTGATGATAACACTTCTGATACTACTCTTATTGCATAAGGAAATTCTTCTTCTGATGGAATTACTGGAACTAATGCTCTTTCTGCTAAAGCTCCATGTCCGATTTCTCTTCTTCCTGGTCCACGAGATGGTTTTGCTTCACCTACACTGTATGAAGGGAAATTGTATTGATGCATATATCTTTTACTTTCTTCTTCATCTAATCCATCTAATTTTTGTTCTTCATTTACCATTCCAAGTGTTGCAACTGATAATACTTGAGTTTGTCCCCTTGTGAATAATGCACTACCATGTGTTCTTGGAAGTAATCCAACTTCGCAAGAAAGTGGTCTTATTTCGTCAATTGCTCTTCCGTCTGGTCTTTTATGTTCTTCAAAAATCATTTTTCTAACGCATTTTTTCTCTAATTTGTATAAGCTATCTGCTATATCTTGTTTTATTTCTTCTGCTTTTTCTTCTCCATATTTTTCTACATAATATGCAGTAACATCTTCTGCTAATTTATCCATGTTAGCGTCTCTTATTTCTTTATCTTGAGCTTGTACATCTTTATACATTCTTTCTTCGAAATTGTTTTCAATTTCTTCATATATTTCATGGTCTACTTCAAATGATTTGTATTCCATTTTTGGTTTTCCAATTTCAGCTTTTATTTGTGATATAAAATCACATATTTTTTTGATTTCTTCATGTCCTCTTTTTATAGCTTCTAACATTAAGCTATCAGGTATTTCATTTGCGCCTGCTTCTATCATTGCTATTTTTTCTTTTGTTCCAGCAACTGTTAATGTTAAATCTGTTTTTGCTCTTTGTGCTACTGTTGGATTTATAACAATTTCTCCATCAACTAAACCTACTGCTACTGAACCTGTTGGTCCTCCAAATGGTATATCTGATATTGAAAGTGCTGCTGATGATCCTATCATTGCACATACTTCTGGTGAGTTGTCTGGGTCAACTGATAATACTGTCGCAACAACACATACATCATTTCTAAAATCTTTTGGGAATAAAGGTCTTATTGGTCTATCAATAACTCTTGATGTAAGTATTGCTTTATCTGTTGGTTTTCCTTCTCTTTTTTGAAAACTTCCTGGTATTTTTCCTACTGAATATAACTTTTCTTCATAATCTACTGATAAAGGGAAAAAGTCAATCCCTTCTCTTGGTTCTTTTGATGCTGTAACGTTTACCATTACAACTGTTTCTCCGTATCTAACTAATACGTTTGCATTTGCAAGTTCTGCCATTTTTCCTGTTTCAATTGTTAATGTTCTTCCTGCAAGTTCCATTGAATATGTTTTAAACATAAATTTTCCTCCTTAATTTAGAAGTTAGAGATTAGAACTTATTTTATATAATCAATAACTTCAATATGATAATCTATTATAATTAAGATAATTTTTATATGAATGTAACCTCTAAAATATGTTTAGTTATCTATAAGCATATTTTACAAGCTACTCTTCATATTTTTAATTATCTTTTTATAACCTAATTTTTTAATTATATTTCATAGTTAAGGGCGGAAAAAATCCGCCCCCCCTAATATTATTTTCTTAAATTTAGTTTTTCAACTATTTCTCTATATTTAGGTAAATCTTTTTTTGCTAAATAGTTAAGTAAATTTCTTCTTTTACCTACCATTTGTAAAAGTCCACGTCTTGAATGGTTATCTTTTGTATGAACTTTTAAATGTTCTGTTAATTCATTAATTCTTTCTGTTAATAATGCTATTTGAACTTCTGATGAACCTGTATCATTTTCGTCCCTTTTAAAAGTATTAATGATTTCTTGTTTTCTTTCCTTTGTCATTATTTTTCCCTCCTATTTTTTTAATATGCCTTAAGCTGAAGCTAAAGTCGGATATTCTATAGCTTAAGTAAAAGGTAATGTTCTTTATTTGAACAGAAATATTTTACTATATTTATCCAAAAATTGCAAGTTTTTTTGAAAAAATCCATAAAATATTAACTTATATAATATGATGTATATATTTTTTTAATTAACTTTATCCAATTTTCTAGTTGATTTATCTACCTTGTATAAAGTTTTATTAGAGATTTTCTCATCAAAAATTTCTTGATACATTTCTTCAAAGCCATCTGGATATTCATTTATATATACATAATCTTGATTAAATATATCATCTATTACAGAATCTTTATCATACTTTGAAATATTTTCATATACATTATCATATTGTTTTGCTATTTTTCTTGAGCCTAAGAAATATTGCAATAAGTATGTGTAACTATAATCTTTCATTACTATAAATACATTTGCATTTTCTTCGCAATTAGAATTAATTATACTTGCAACTTCTTTAAACTCTACGTAATTATCTTGAAAATATACGCCAGGCATTAGATATTTTAAATTTACATTAACACATAACAAAAGTATTATAAATAAACTAATTATTTTATACGTATAAAACTTTTTATCTTTAATCATAAATAATCCTAATACTAGCAAAAACAAATATTCAATTAATATGTATGTTCCCATATATCTATCAAAGCATGCTAGAGAAAGTGTTTCTCCTTCTGAAAAGCAAAACATATATAAAACTGAAAGTGTAAAAGCGTATCCTACAGCTCCACATGTAAAAATAAATATAAATAAATATAATTTTTTTCTTGAAAATTCTTCTTTATTTAATAAATGAAGAATTACTAATAATGCTATAAATATTAGGTGACAATAAACATATCCTATTTTTATAGGTTTTATGATAATTGGCATAGTAAATAAATATTGTTTAAATAAATTGAATGCCTGTACTTTATATGGTAGTCCTTCGTTTTTAAAAGCAATATTTAGATATTCGTTTATCTTTATATTACCTAAATAAAATTGAGCCCCTACTTGCATTTTGCTAACATAAAGATTCCATATAACGAACATTGATAAAGGTACAAGTAAAATCAGCAAATTTCTTAACCAAAATTTTATATCTTTAATTTTTTGTTTATTTATAAATATTTCATAAAGAATATATGTTACTAAAACCATTAATGCTAGTACTATTCCAATTTGTTTTGTTAAAAGCAATGTAATAAAACTTATTGATAAATTTAAATATTTAAAAAATGAGTTTTCTTCGTATATTATTAAAACAATAGGATATAAAGTCATAACTGATATTAATAAATCTACTTGAACTGTTTTAAATATTTGAGTTGGATCTATTGCTAAAATAACTAATGTAAATATTAAAGGTAATAATACAATATTAGTTTTTTTATTTAATTTTTCAGTTAGATATGGAATAATTAAACCTAGCATAAATGTATGTAAAGAAATGTTCATTATTTGTTCACTATAGTTTGAAATTTTACACCAGAACATCTCAAATAAACTTATAAGTGGTGGATAATCTTTATGCCAAATTAGCAAAGATTCTTTTACAGTGTAAAATTTATCTAAACGCATCATTTCTTTTACCATTTCTCCCCAATGGGCTAATTCATCCCAGGTAGAAAACTGTTTTCCAAAATCTGTTATATAAACTAGAATAAATAGTATTAAAAAGGCAAAGAAACCATTTGAAAAAATATTTTTTAAGAATTCTTTATCCTTTTTGAATAATTTATAAATAGTTAAACCTAAGCCAATTAATGATAACAGTATTATCAATGTATACCCAACATAAAAAGTTCTGAAAATAAATTGACTAATAAATAATAATACAGGAATAAGTATTAAACTTAATGGTAAACATAGTCCGAAAGATTTTTTAGAAAAATTACATATTCCAAAAGTAAGAAAAACAAATATAAGTATAACTATAGCTATCATAAAATCCTCCTTTAAGATTTATTTTCGGATAAATATTTTTCTGTAATAATATCTTTATCATTCTTATTTTTTAAATTTATTAGGTATAATTCATATAACTGGCGATGTTTTTTAGAAATGATTTGTAACATCATACCTGTAATAGATAAAAGCTGAGCAATTACTAAAGAAATACATGCGACTATTAAGCTTGGAAAGCGTAATACTAAACCAGTGTTAAAATATTCAACAAAAGGTGGTATTCCTAATATAAGTGCTATTGCTAAAAATACTGTTGCAATAATATTAAAAAATAAACGTGGTTTATATTCAGCAAATAAAATTCCAATTGTTTTTAATACTTTAAAACCATCAGAATAAGTTTTTAACTTAGAAACACTTCCTTCAGGTCGGTCACGATATGAAATAGGTGTTTCTACTAATTTAAAATTCTTATCAACAGCATGAATAGTCATTTCAGTTTCTATCTCAAATCCTTTTGAAAGAATTGGGAAACTTTTAACGAAATCATAACTAAATGCTCTGTATCCGGTCATAATATCTTTAATATTGTTTTTAAAGATAAAATTAATTAAAAATCTAACTAAACTATTACCGAAGTTATGAAAAGGTCTTTTATTTTCTTCAAAATATGTGCTAGATAATCTGTCTCCAATAACCATATCTGCTTTACCTTCTAAAACATAGTCACACATTTCTTTAGCAGATTCTGCTGGATAAGTGTCATCACCATCAATCATTAAATAACAATCTGCGTCAATTTCTCTAAACATCGTTCTAATAACATTTCCTTTACCTTGACGGTATTCGTATCTAACAATAGCTCCTGCTTTTTTTGCAATTTCATCAGTGCCATCTGTAGAATTGTTATCATAAACGTAAATATCGGCACTTGGCAAAGCTTTTTTGAAATCTTTTACAACCTTTTCAATAGTTTTACTTTCATTATAACATGGTATTAAAACCGCAATTTTTTTATCCATAATTATCTTCCTTTTCATTTTGTATAAAATAATAACATACTTTTTTCTACATATCAAGTTTTTACAAAAAATAAGTTAAACGAATAACTTTTTTAAATAGTTTCAAAAATTATCTGCTTTTTTCTACAATTTCGACTATATCTGCTATATAGTCACCTATTACAGGAATATTAAGCATTATTAATTTTCTGAGCACTATAACTATTATTGCTGTAATTATTGTTATACCTATTCCAATTCCTACTCCTCTGGATATTCCTGCAATTAAATTTCTTATTAATATTTCTTTTTTATTTCCTACTATATACGATAATTCAAATATATGAGATTTTGCTAAATTCTCATTTATTTTATCTATTTTTTTATTTAAATTTTTAAAAAACATAAAAACACCTAAATATATTTTTAGGTGTTTTTTATGTTTATATTCATTTTTGTTAAATTGAATTTGAAACATTATTTACTAAATTATTATTTTCTCTGTTTTCTTCTGATGTATCTGTTTGTTCATCTTCTTTTTGTTTTGCCTCTTTTTCAACTATTGTTTCTAATTGTCCAATTAATTCTTGAAGTTTAGCCATATCTTTTCCCATCATTTCCCAATTGCCACTTACATTTGACTGTTTTAAATTGTTATTTGCATTTATTATTTGCTCTATTAATTCATCTTTATTTTCACTTTCTATTTCTATTTTAATTGCTTCTTGTGATAAAAGATTGGTTATTGCCTCTTCTATATTGTCGCCTATTGCAACTTTATTTCCAGATGCAACTACTACTTTTTTAAGCAATGGAATCTGATATTCGTCATTTAGCATAACTTGATATATTGGTTCAACATATAGAAGCGTATTGTTTATTGGAACTACTATTATATTTTTTTCTAATTTTGTTCCTGTTGTATTTAATGTGTTAAGTTCCTTAGAAATATTTTCATCTTGCTCTACAAGAGTGTCTAATTGAGTTGTTCCTAATATTGCATTTTCTGTTTTGAATTTATATAATGTTAATTTTTTATTGTTATTTTCATCATAAGTACCTACTAGGTATGATATTATATTTTGTTTTTCTGATATCGTGTATGGCACAACTAAACCTAATTGTGAGTTATTGTTGTCTAATGTTTTTAATTGAATATAATATGGATCTATGTCTGTTCCTGTTGATGCACTAGTAGTTCTTGTGGTGTTTTCTTTTGATAAATCCCAAACATCATCTTGTCTATATAATACTTCTGGTTGAATGTTGTGGTATTGCTCTAAAATATTAGCTTGTATTTTATATAAATATTTTGAATATACCATATGTTTTGAAACTTCTTTAGGCATGTTTTCACCATCAAGGAATAGTCCATTATATATTTTGTTATAGCTTATTGCTATTGGATCGGTTTTATCTACTAAATAAAATTTAATATCTCCTGTATATGGATTAATTAGCACTTTTACAGAATTTCTTATATAGTTTATTTTTTCTTTTAATCCATTATATTCTATAATGCTTTCTTGTGAATAAGGATAATTATTTGATGTTGTATAAGCATCTAATACCCACATTAAATCTCCGTTGTCAGTTACTATCATATATGGATTTTGGTCATATTTCAAATATGGCATTATAGCTTTTGCTCTATCTATAATATTTCTTGTTGTTATTATTTTACTATCCTTTGTTACATTGCTAGAAAATGCTATTCCCCAATTTCCTTCTTTTATTCCTAATATAAGTCTATCTAAAAAATTAAGTTGTAATCCAGCTTCGCCACCGTAAGTATTTGTTTTACTTGTTGTGCTTGTAAGTGGATAATCATATTCTTCTTTATTTTTTGCATTAATTATTATTGGATCATTTGTTTCTATTCCAAAATATATTCTTGGTTCATTTATTTTTACTTTATTGTTTTCGTCTTCAAATTTACTTTGTATATATGATAAATTACCATTATCATCGACATCACTTGCTGAGTTTATTACTACTCCATATCCATGTGTATATTCATATGTTTTGTTATTGTATGTTCTTGTATCATTGCTTACAATTTCTCTTGGAGTAACATATACTAATTTTTCCATGCCATCTATGTTGTATAATTCAGGAATTGTTACTTTATATGAATAATAGCCTGAATTACTTTGATATTGATTTAAAATTCCTACTATATTTTCTTCATTTAATAAATTAATATTGCTTATTACTTCTTGATTGTTGTTTATATCGTCTCGTGTTAATGCTTCTGTATTTTGTATTTCTATTTCGTCAATTTCTATATCATATGCTTTTTTTGTAAATGCTATATTGTTTTCTATATATGTTTTTTCTTTATCTAATGCATTTCTTCTTACATATATTAAATCAAATCCTGCGATTATTACAAATAATATTACCAAATATAAAGGCAAACTACTTAGCCATATCATTACTTTTTTAAAACTTTCTTTTTTAAAGTTCTTTATTGCCATTATTACGCATATTGGTATAATAATTGCAAATATTCTATATCCCCAAACTTTTATTATAGAATCAATTAAGCCTGCTCCATGAAGTTTTATTTCATCAGATAAAGTTAAAAAGTTACTAAACACTACATTTTGTGAATTTACTAATGTAATTAGTGATATTACTATAACCATTAATATTATGTTTGTTATCATGTGTTTAATAAATGTATTTTTCTTCAACATTTCTGAGTCTATACCTTTGTCAAAGTAAATGTTAAAGCATATTATGTAGTATGCTGCAATATAAATAGAATACATTATGGTTAACAGAATAAAGTATATTAGTATTGTTTCTATAAATGGTTTTTGGAATATGTAGTATCCTATATCTAAATTAAATATTGGGTCTGAAATACCAAACCAAGATGCATTTAATGCTAGCATTGCTTTTTCTGTTAAAAATACTGAAGCTACCATACTTGTTATTACACTTAATATTAAACATATAGATTTATTAGGTAGTTTTGGCATTTCCTTTTTTTCTATCTCAAAAAATTTTCTTAATCCTCTATGTATAATTTTTGTTGTTACATATGTTGCTATGTATAATACAACGAAGTTTATAAGAACTACAGCTACTTTAAACTTTATGTTTTGTTTAAATACTGATAAATATTCTTGTCCAATTTCTAAAGTTTTTAAATATTCTCCTCTTAAAGTTATTCCTAAGTATATTGCAAATAGTATTAAAAATGCTATTACTAATATTACTCTTTTCTTATTTTTTTTCATTTAATTTACCCCCATTAAATAATTGCATTTACAAAATCTTCGGAATTAAAAATTTCCATATCATCTATTTGTTCTCCAACGCCAATAAATTTTATTGGTATTTTATTTTCACTAACTATTCCTAAAACGACTCCACCTTTTGCGGTTCCATCTAGCTTAGTTAATACAAGTCCTGTTATATCTACTGTTTCTTTAAATGCTTGTACCTGCATAATAGCATTTTGACCAGTTGTTGCATCTAATACTAATAGTACTTCTTTATTTGCATCTGGCAATTCTTTATCTATTACCTTTTTTATTTTTAGCAACTCATCCATTAGATATTTTTTATTATGAAGTCTTCCTGCTGTATCACATATTAGTACATCTGCTCCGTCTTTTTTTAGTTCTTGTATTGCATCATAAACTACAGATGCTGGATCTGTTCCTTCTTGTCTTTTTATTAATTTAGAATTACTTCTTTTTGCCCATATTTCTACTTGTTCAACTGCTGCTGCTCTGAATGTATCTGCTGCAGCTATTATAACTTCTTTGCCTTCTTTTTTAATTCTATTTGCTATTTTACCTATTGATGTTGTTTTTCCTACTCCATTTACGCCAACTACCAATATTACTGTTGGTTTTTTTGATAAATCTAAATCGTTTGGAGTTTCATCAAGTATTTTTTTCATTTCTTCTTTTAGTGCAGTTTTTACCCCTTCTTCATCTGCTATTTTTTCTTTTTTTACTCTATCCCTTAGTTTACCTATTATTTCTACAGATGTATCTACACCTATATCAGACATAATTAATATTTCTTCTAATTCATCTAATAGTTCTTCATCAACTTTTCTGAAAGTGCTAAACACATTATTCATTTTATCCGCCATAGAATTTTTGGTTTTTCCTAGGCCGTTTTTTAATTTATCAAAAAATCCCATTTTAACCTCTTCCTATTTTTTGTTTTTTTCGGTAAGTATTATATCACACTTTTATAGCCTTTGTAAAATTTTATCTTCAAAATTCCTATATAATATTTTTTCCACATCCTTTTTTGTTAATTCGTTGGATAAAAATAATTTTTCTATTTTCTTTTTTGTTTGTTCTTGTTTAAATATATTGAAATGCTTATAATATCTTCTATTTGTTTTGTAATAAGTCATGTCGTCTGTAGATACGCATATATTATTTGAATCTCCCAATAGTTTTATTAGATATTTAACATGCTCAATATATGCTTTTTGATATTTCTTATTTCCTTTTGAAAAATGTTTTTCATTTATACAAAATGGCTTTACTCCGAACTACTCCAATTACGCCATCTAATTCTTTAATTTTCATAATTTGTTTGTCGGTTAAATTTCTTGCATGATTACATATTGCTTTTACATTTGAATGTGAAGCAAATACTATTGGATTTTTTCCATAGGCTTTTAATGCACTACATAATTCTACTATATCAAAAAAAGTTTTTTCATTTGCGTGTGATAAATCTATTGCAATTTTCTTATCTACTAATTTTTTTACTAATTCTACTCCTAACTCAGTTAGACCTTGAGTTTCTTCTCCTTTTGCTCCTCCACCGAAATTTATTGTCATTATTCCATACTATATTTACACTTCTTATGCCTAAATCATGTAATTTATCTATATCACTTACATTACTCAAATAATCTAATCCTTCTATTCCATAAATATATTTTATATTTGAGGGTATTAAGCTATTTTTGTTAATTAAGTCTTTCACTTCTTCTAAATTTTTTATTATATTAATTTCTTCTTTTTTTATTTCTAGTTCTTCTTGCATTTCTTTAGGAGACATATAAAATAGATTAAATATTCCACCGGTTATGTTGTTTGTAAAAATTTTGTCAATGTGCTTTTTAACTTCTTTTAAATTGTTTTTATTCATATATATGTATGTTAGCAAATCATAGTGTAAATCAAACATAAAATCACCTTATATATATTATTCGATAAGTTATATTTTAGAAAATAATTTTCAATAATTATTGAATTCAGAACAAATGTTTGATACAATATTGCTATATATAAATACAAGGAGTTGAATATTATGAATGAAGATGAAATCGAAATAAAAAACAATGCAATTATTCATAAAGATAAATCTTTAAATAGATTAGATTTATCTTTTTTGAAACATATAGAATTAAGCGAATACAAAAAAAGCGAATTATTAGCATATTGGATATATGATTACGCAGTTTATCATGATCAGGAAAGAAACTTTGATGTTACTAAATCTGGTGTATTTCATAGAGGTGACATAATAAAAGTTAATTTAGGATTTAATATAGGTAGCGAATTAGGTGGTTTACATTATTGCGTTGTATTAAATAAAAAGGATAACCCAAAAAATGGAGTGTTGAATATTGTACCATTAACATCTAAAAAAGAAAACAAAAAATATCCTAAGTCTTGTGTAAATTTAAATAATGAGCTTTATGATATTCTTAATCAAAATATTCAGAAAGAAAATAAAAGATTAAATAAATTATTAACTAAATTAGACGGTTTAGAAGAAATCCCAAAATCTATACAAGAATCTATTTCAAAAGAAATGAAATATATAGACCAATTAGGAAAAAGTATTAATCAATACAAAAAAGAAAGTATAGTTTTAATTAATCAAATTACTACAATCAGTAAGCAAAGAATATTTTATGATGTTGTTTTAAAAAATGTACGTTTATCAAACAAAAGTCTTGATTTAATTGATGAACAAATAATTAAGTTTTTTACCAAATAAAGAGGAGAGTTGCTTTTGAACTCTCCAATGTCATTTTAGACTCCCGCATTACTATTTAATAGCAATGGGTTAAGTTAAATATATTTTAACATATAATATTTAACTTGTCAAATTATATTTGACGTTAATATTATATGCCTTAATTTTTATTTTAAAATCCACTTTTTTTAAGAGTGGATTTTAGTTTTGTATGAAAAAATGTTAAAATAGTAGT
>CANRGU010000024.1 GCA_947630255.1 uncultured Clostridia bacterium
ACTACTGTTACTGATAATGCTAAAGTAGAAATATTAGAAGAAAGCGAAGAATGGTATAAAGTAAAATATAATAATAACGAAGGATATTTGTTTGCTAAATATGTAGAGGTAGAAGAAGAGGAAGAAAAACCAGAGGAAAAACAAGAAGATTCTAAACAAGAACAGCCTAGGCAAGAAGAACCAGCAACAGAAAATGAAAAAGAGCCAGAAGCAGGTCCAGAAGACAATGCAAACAATAAACAAAAACAAAAAGTAAAATCTGAGTTAAAAATATATACAATTCCATCTGTTACAGCAAATACAATTGCAACTGTAAAAAAAGACCAAGAAGTGACTATCAATTATGAATTGAACAATTGGGTAAATATAACCTATGGAAAAAACACAGGTTGGGCAAGAAAATATTTTATATATACCGAGAATAAAACAGTTGAACAAGAAAATGAAGAACCAGAAGAAGATGAAACAAACGAAACTAATAAAACAGACGAACCAGAGGTTAAATTTGAAAGCAGAAAGGCATATATAAATGTAAGCACTTCTGCAAACATAAGAAAAGAAGCAAACACTTCTTCAGAAGTAATTGATACACTTCTTAAGAACGCAGAAGTAACAATTATTGGAGAAGAAGGAGATTTTTATAAAATAGAATATCAAGATATAACAGGATATATATCTAAATCCTTAGTGTCAGATAAACCAGTAGCAGAAGTTACAAGCAGAAGCTCTAATGCAGAAAGAAAAACAGCTGTGCAAGAAGATAATAGTGAACAAACTGCAGAAGCTGAAACTACACAAACTACAGAAGATAATTCTACAACTTCAAGTTCTTCAGAAGGAAGTGACATAGCTGCATTTGCAAAAAAATATATAGGATATAATTATGTATATGGAGGATCAAGTCCAAGTACAGGATTTGACTGCTCAGGATTTGCAAATTATGTATATAATTCATTTGGATACTCAATTGGTAGAACTTGCAAAGATCAATCAACAAAAGGAACAGCAGTTTCAAAAGATAATTTGATGCCTGGAGATTTAGTGTTTTTCAATAATGGTTCTGGTGGAAGCATAGGACATGTTGGAATCTATATTGGTGGAGGACAAATTGTACACTCTGCAAATAGCAGAACAGGCGTTAAAACAGATACTATAAACAGTGGATATTATTATAAATATTATTATTCAGCAAGAAGAATAGTAAAATAGGGGGAACTTATAAATATTGGAGTGATAAAATATTAAAAGACCGGTTTTAATATGTACAATTCGGATATTTAATAGGTATTATATATGGGCTATACTTAAAACAAAGTATAGTCTTTATTTTACCTGTGATATTCTTAATCTATATAATATATAAATTAAATTTAGATAAATACAATTTTAGAAGATACATTAACGTGTTTTTTAAAACTAACGTAATTTTACTTCTTATAATATCTGCATTGATTTCAAATACATATCTACTATATTTAAATTCAAAATATGATACTTTCTATAAAAACATTCCAAATAATATAAATGCAAAAGCTGTAGTAATACGGTGACGCAGTGGAAAAAGAATACAACTATACATATACAATTAAAATTAAGGAAGGAAAATATAAAGGCAAAAAATTTTATTTGTTTGCAGATAAAAAAGAAAATGAAAAGTTACAATATGGAGATTTAATAGAATTTGGTGGCGAATATATAAAGCCAAGTGTAGCCAGAAATTATAAAGGATTCGATTATAGAGAATATTTAAAAACAAAAAAGATATATGGAAGTATAAAAACAGATAATATAAAAATTATTCAAAAAAACAAATTAAATATTTTTCTTATGCTATCTAATAGAATAAGAAACTACATAATAAATACAGCAGATAATCTATTACCACAGGAAACAAGCAAATTGCTAACTGGAATATTAATAGGAGATAAGTCCCAAATATCAGAAGATATAATACAAAATTTTAAAATTAGTAATCTATCACATATGCTTTCAGTATCAGGAGCACACACTTCATATATAATACTTGGTATAACATATATTTTAAGCAAGAGTAAAGCGCCGAAAAGATGGACATACATAATTACGATTATAGTATTAATTTTATTCATGGTTATAACAAATTTTACTGCATCTGTAACAAGAGCATGCTTTATGAGTATAATAGTTTTGGGAGCAAATCTGGTATATCGTAAGCAAGATTTTTATACGAGCATATCAATTTCACTGTTAGTTATCTTAATAGTAAATCCATTTTCTATAAATGAAATAGGTTTAGAGCTTTCATATTTAGGTACAATTGGAATCATACTATTTAATAAAAATGTAGAAAAAGGTTTAAACAAAATAAAAATAAAAGGCAAAATAGCAAAATTGTTATCTGTTACAATATCAGCACAAATAATGATAATGCCAATAATGGCACTTAAGTTTAATACCATATCATTAACATTTTTTATTTCCAACATTTTGGCAAGTCCGTTTTTAGGAATAAATATAATATTAGGATTTATAACAATTTTTGCATCATTAATTTCTTTCACATTAGCAAAGATGTTTGCGATGCCGCTAAATTTAAGCCTGAAAGCTCTAATCTTTATTTCTGGCTTTACTGCAAAACTTCCATTAAGTAGTATTTTAATAAAAACACCATATGTAATTTCAATAATATTTATTTATTGTATAGCATTTATATTAAACTATATTTTAACTCTATATAATTCAAAAACAAACTTAAGATTATTTCAAAAAAAGCTATTAAAAAGAAAAACCATAAAAACGCTTGTAATAGGCATTTTAACCATAATAATTTTATTCAATGCGTTTTCATGTTTTTATCAGATAATTCCCAAAGATTTAAGAATATATTTTATTGATGTAGGACAAGGAGATTCATGCTTAATAATTACACCAAATAATAAAAAAATATTAGTAGATGGAGGAGAAGGAAAAACAGATGTAGTGATTTCGTATCTGCTAGACAGAAGAATAAATAAATTAGACTATGTGATGATTTCGCACTTTGATAGTGACCATTGTAATGGCTTAATAGACGTAATTCAAAAATTAGAAGTAAAAAATATTTTAATATCCAAACAAAGCTATTTTTGTGATGAATATAAAAACATTGCAAATATCATAAATTCAAAAAGAATAAAAGTAACCTTTGTAAAACAGGGAGATAAATTAAATATTGATAAAAATGTAAATTTAAATATATTTTATCCGCCACAAAATCAAGAATACGATGATTTAAATAATAATTCAATAGTTGCAAAACTTACATATAAGCAATTTTCAATACTATTTTCTGGAGATATAGAAAAGTCAGAAGAAAATATTGTAGACAAATTTACTGCAAATGAATTAAAAAGCACAATCATAAAAGTACCACATCATGGATCGAAAACTTCGTCAAGTGAAGAATTTATTAAAGCAGTAAATCCAAGCATTGCATTAATAGGAGTAGGAGAAAATAACAAGTTTGGACATCCAAACGAAGAAGTGTTGCAAAGATTAGAGAATATAAATTGCAAAATATGCAGAACAGACGAAATGGGTGAAATAGAGATTAGAGTAAACAAAAAAGGAAAATTAAAGCTAAAAAAATTATTAAATTAAATGCAACTAAATTTAGTTGCAAAATTAAAAACAAAGGAGTATAATATATGAGTAAGAAAGAAAAACTATTAGAAAAATTAAAATCTAAACCAAAAGATTTTACATATGATGAATTAAAAACATTATTAAATTATTTAGGATTTTATGAAAATGATAAAGGAAAAACATCTGGGTCGAGAGTCGCTTTTGTTAATGAAAATAAAGAGAAAATTGAAATACATAAACCTCATCCAGGGAATATATTAAAGTTATATCAGATAAAAAAATTATTAAATAAACTGAAAGAAATGGAGGTAATTTAAGTGAGTAATATAATGAAATATAAAGGATATTGGGCAGAAATAAAATATAGTGATGAAGATGAGTGCTTCTGGGGGGAAATAGAGGGACTAAAAAAAGACTTAATTATTTTTGAGGGAAATAGTGTAAAAGAATTAAAAAAAGATTTTAAAGATGCTATTAATCATTATTTACAAGTTTGCAGGGAAACTAATACAGAACCAGAAAAACAATGCAAAGGTTCATTAAATGTTAGACTAGGAGTAGAACTTCATAATAGAGCAAAGATGAAATCAATTGAAAAAAAGATTAGCATAAATGAATTAATAAAAGAAGCGGTTCAATTATATTTAAAAACAAATTAATGAGATATGAATATATAATTAATACATTTATTTAATTGAAAAATATATTTGGTATGATATAATTATAAAAAATAAATGGAGAAAACAAATGAACAAATCTATGAATTTTAATTATGAACAATGGATAGAAAAAATAAGTAAAGATTTGCCAGAAGATTACCAAATAGGACTTCATCAAGTAGGAGTTTTTGGTACAGAAGAAAGTAAAAAGGCTGTGAGAAGAAATAATCCAATAACATATTTAAGAAAAATAAAACCTAAAGATTATTGTGAGAGCATAATGAAAACTGGGTTAAAAAACAGATGGAATAATATTTTATATACATTAGCAGCTTTTGGGTCAGTTGATAAAATAAGAAATAATATAATTAGACAACAAGAATTTTTAAATTATCAATATGATGCAGAAAATTTAGATGAAAACAAAAATCTTGAATTATATGATGTAATCGTTGCTACACCACGACAAATTTCAATAGGTAGAAATACTTATTTATTAGGGAATTTATCTCATCCAGGAGATATGGAAGATTCAAGGAATTCCGTAGGAGAAAGAATTTTTAAAAATTCTGATATTCCATCAGAATTTATATATGGTTATATTTGTAAACAGAATGAACGAGTAGAATTTACACCAAATCAACAACACATAAGTTTAAAAAGTGAATTAGAGCAAGAAATGTATTTTAGCAAATTAATTAGAGAAAAAGGAATATCTCCAATTGAGCTAGAAGATAAAGAGATTGACAATGAAAAAAATGGCACAAGAGGGCCTATTGATGCACTAAAAGATATGCAGACAGCAGAACAAAAAGAGATACTTTCTTTATTACAAGAAAAAGAAGATTTAACGGCAAAAGGTATGATTCCATATAGAAAATTCAATTTTCTTGAAAGACATTTGACAAAAAGAAAACAATATAAAGAATATATAACAGATAGAGAAAGTGCACTAAATGCAAATAAAGAAAATCAAAAAAGAGTGCAAGAAATAAATAAGTTACTATTAGCGAAAGGAAATCCTAGCATTACTAATATCAAACAAAGAATAGATGATATTAGTAAAGCAAAAACATTTGAAGAATTGGGCATAAAGGATTCTAATGAAGCAATAGAAATACTAATAACTAAAGGGATAAAATTTAAATTTGAATCATATCAACAGGCATTTGAATTAGCTCCTGAATTTTTTGGAAGAAATCCAGAATTTATGAAAAAAGCAATAAGAGAAGATATAAAATTTATAGGATATGATAAAACTGATGATGAAGAATTATATAGAGAAGTTATAAATTTAAGAATTAAGGAATTAGAAGTAAAAAAGGAAAAAGGAGATTTCTCAGAACCTTTTGAAGATATAAGTGTTCCTAAAGAATTAAAAGAATTATATTATTTAAAACAAGAAATAGAAAATCCTAAACAAGTAGAAAAAGGAAAGTATAAAATTCCACATAAGTTTATGTTTGAGGAGTTAAGAAACAATATATCTCGTAATGAATTAAAATATTGGTATAGCCAAGTAGATGGTGTATATGATAAAGAATTTGGAGAAGAATTACAAGCATTATATGAAAATCCAGATATTATAGTTGGGGTACATGGATTAGACGAAAATGAATATATAGAAAACAAGATTTTTACTCAAGGATTAAAAAATTCTATGCAAAACGCAGATGTAACTCTTGATCGAACAGTTGCATTTGGAAAAGATTTGGCATTTACAAGTTTATTAAATTATAGAATACCATATAATTCAAATGAAACGGAATCTGCGATAATTTTGACATTACCAAAAAAAGCATTAGATAAGGAAAATCCAGTTCCAATATGGGGAAGTCATAATCCACAAGGAAGTGATAATTATGTATTACCTCAATGTGTATATGGTTTATATCATGCAAAAAGTGATGGAAATAATAGAAAAGTTATAAAAAATCCACATGTAAAACAAGAAGAATATGAATATTTAAGATATGATAAAAAATCATCAAAACATGGCACAATACAAATAAAAGAAGAACAACAGAAATAATTGTATATTTTGACTAAATGTTGGAAAAGATAAAAATGGTGATGATAGATGAAAAAATATACAATTATAGCTATAATAACCATTGGAATTATTTTAGGCTTTCTAACTGGAATATATGTATATAGAATAAATAAAATAAGCAATGAACAAAAAATGTATACAGCAGAAAAAGTAGAAGATGAATGTACTGCCTTAAGCGGATTAGAATATGAAGAAATAGCAAGTTTAGTTACAACAAATAGTGATGAAGAAAAAACATCTCCAAATTGCACAATAATTTTAAAAGTATATCATGAAGCTTGCAAGCATTTAATTGAAACTAGGCAAAGCATAGAAGAAGCGGATGTTAATATGACAGAAGAAGAATTAAAACAAAGATTTAGCAACTGGGAAGTACAAAGATTTACACCTACAGAAATAGTTTTATATAAAGAAGTAGATGAATTTTGCGATGAACACTACCTCTTAAAAGAAGAAGATGGGTATATTACAATATATAAGCTAGATGAAAATGAAAATCCCACATTTTTTAACACAACAGAAATATCTACAGAATATCTCGCAGAAGAAGATTTAGAGCAAATAAGAAATGGAATTAAAGTTTATACAGATAAGGAATTAAATAAGACACTTGAAGACTTCGAATAATAAAAAATGAAGGTTTATATTTTAAAACCTTCATTTTTTAATTTATTATTATTATTTGTCTTTGCCTTGTTTTAGTGCCTTTTTTAAATATCCTTGTAAATAAAATGCCTTAACATACATTACAAGAGAAAATATTGTTGCAAGTATAGCTAAATAGTATATATATTGGTGAAATTCTGGAAGTTGTGGCAGACTATATTCTATATGATCAGTCAATGGTCCATTCCAATATTCAGTAAATAATGAACATACTATTGCTACATAAAATAACACTGTTGCAAGTTTTCCATACCATTTACTAGATACTACAAGCTCTTTACCATAAAGGAAAGAAGCTCCAGAAATCATTAAGAATTCTTTTATAATAACTATTACTATAATCCACATTGGAATAATCTTTTGCAAAGCTAAAGTTCCGAGCAAAGCAACTTGAGTTGCCTTATCTGCCAAAGGATCCATGAGTTTTCCAAAGTCGGTTATAAAATTAAACTTTCTTGCAATAAATCCATCTAATATATCAGTTATTCCAGAAATAGTAAGAACTATTATTGCTGCGATATATTCATGAGCAATTGCGAAGCCTATAATAATTGGAATAAGTAAAAATCGTATAATTGTTAGAATATTTGGTACATGTTTAAACATATTTCCTCCATAAATTATTTTACATTAAATGTTAATTCATTTCCATCAAAATCAACTATAATAGTTTGACCTGCAAATACCTCTGATCTTAATATCATATCAGAAATAGGATCTTCTACATATCTTTGTATTGCACGTCTTAAAGGCCTTGCACCATATTTTAAGTCAGTTCCTTTTTCTAAAATATAATTTTTAGCAAAG
Organism: uncultured Clostridia bacterium; assembly: GCA_947630255.1. Taxonomy (GTDB): domain Bacteria; phylum Bacillota; class Clostridia; order TANB77; family CAG-508; genus CAG-452. Next base: position 7,789 of record CANRGU010000024.1, read on the forward strand.
TCTGATACTTCTAAATTTATGTCTTTATCAGCCAAGGCTTTTGCTGTTGAATTTAGCAATAAATCTATAATTTGCAATAATTGTTCCTTGTTTAAACTATCAAAAACAACTACTTCATCAACTCTATTTAAAAATTCTGGTCTAAAAACTTCCTTTAAAGCAGACTCAATTTTTCCTTTATCTACAGTTTGTTTACCAAAACCGATAGAATTGTTGTTTAAATTAGAACCAGCATTTGAAGTCATAATAATTATAGTATTTTCAAAACTTACTGTATTTCCTTGAGAATCTGTAAGTTTGCCATCATCTAATATTTGAAGAAGAATATTAAATACATCTGGATGAGCTTTTTCAATTTCATCTAAAAGTATTATTGAATAAGGCTTTCTTCTTACCTTTTCAGTTAGTTGCCCTGCATCATCATAACCTACATATCCTGGAGGAGAACCAATTAATTTAGAAGTTGAATGGCTTTCCATATATTCAGACATATCAACTCTAATCATTGAATCTTCCGTTCCAAACATTTCATAAGCTAAAGTTTTTGCAAGTTCAGTTTTTCCAACACCAGTTGGACCTACAAATATGAATGAAGGCGGTCTTTTTGTACTTTGAAGTCCAGCTCTATTTCTTCTAATAGCACGAGCAACTGCTTCAACTGCAGCATTTTGACCTATTATTCTATTATGCAAGTTTTTCTCAAGATTTAATAATTTAACAGTTTCAGCTTCTGTAATCTTTTTTACAGGTATTTTTGTAGAATGCTCGATTACTTCTGCTATATCATTTACAGTAAGATTTGTTAATTCCAATTTCGAATTTAATTCTTCTATTCTTTGCAAAATATTACATTCTTCTGTTTTTAAATCAGCAGCTTTTTGATAATCTTCAATTGAATCAGATTCAACTGCCTCTTCTTTTTCTTCTTGAATTTTAGCAAGTCTATTTTTTAATACTTCTAATTCATATAATTCTTTATTTCCTAAATTAATTTTTGAACAAGCTTCGTCTAATATATCTATTGCTTTATCTGGCAAAAATCTGTCATGTATATATTTTTCAGACATTTTAACAGTTTGTGCAATTACATCATTAGAGATTTTAACCTTATGAAAATCTTCGTAATATTTTTTAATACCTTTTAAAATCTCAATAGTATCATCAATATTTGGCTCTTCAACAAGAACTGGTTGAAATCTTCTCTCTAAAGCAGAGTCTTTTTCTATATATTTTCTATATTCCTTTAAAGTAGTAGTTCCTATTAATTGAATTTCTCCATTTGTTAAAGAAGGTTTTAAAATATTTGCAGCATTCATTGAGTGCTCAGCATCGCCTGCACCTATTATGTTGTGAATTTCATCAATAACTAAAATAATATTACCAGCTTGTTTACACTCGTCAATTAAAGTTTTCATTCTACCTTCAAATTGACCTCTAAATTGAGTACCTGCAATTATTGCTGTCATATCGAGCAAATAAACTTCTTTATTTAATAATTTTGCAGGAACTTTTTGTTCAGCGATTTTAATTGCTAAACCTTGTGCAATAGCTGTTTTTCCGAACACCTGGCTCGCCAATTAAGCAAGGATTATTTTTAGAACGTCTATTTAATATTTGAATAACTCTTTCAATTTCTTTATCACGGCCAATAACAATATCTAATTCATTTTTTCTAGCCTTATTTGTTAAATTAGTTCCATAAATATCTAAAAAGCTCTTCTTTTTTTCTTTTGGTCTTTTCTCAGTTTTAACTTTTTTCTTAGCATTAGAATTTAAGTCATCTTTATCATTATTTGATTCAGAAGATTTGTTTCCAAACATATTAGAAAAAATAGAACCTAGAGGAATACCACCATTTGATTCTATATCATCTGGATTTAAATCATCCATGTCAATATTTTCAGATATATCATCAAATAAACTTTCAAATTGTTTTGAGATATCATTTAATTCATCTTCAGAAAGATTTGCTTGCTTTGATAAAAGTTCTAAAGGATTAATTCCTTTTTCTTTTGCACAATTATAACAAAGCCCTTCGATAGAGCTTTTATTTCCATCTATTTTTTTAGTAAAAATTACAGCCGTATTTTTATGGCAATTTGAACATAACATATTTATCTCCTGCCTTCTTATAAAAGTATATCTATTATAATATAATACATTAAATTTTGCTGATAGTCAATAAAGCATAATAAAAAGTTGAATATATAATTTTTTAATGTTATAATAAAAAGCGAAGGAGAATTAAATGAATAATTTAAAATATTTTTTAGCAAAAAATAAGATAATCGTAATAATAGCAACTATCCTATTTATATGTGCAATAGCAATAGCCATAGGAGTATATGCACAAATAACAAATAGAAAAGTTATTGACAAAGATAAGAAAGTAGGAGAGCTTATAGATTATGAAGAATTAGAAAATAATTTTGATGAAATGTTTGACAATACAATAAAGTTATCAGAAACAGCAAATCAAGATATAAATTATGATGAAATAATATATTGTGCATATGATATTAAACCAGAAGAAAATAAAAATTATAGTATTGATGCAAAAATACCATTATTTAAAATACAAAATGATGTTACAAAACAAATAAATAACGAAATATTAAATATATTTGCAACAACTATTAGAAATATAGTATATAATTCTACTTCACACACTATATTTGATTTAGACTATGTAGCATATGTAAATGATAATATTTTATCACTAATAATTAGATGCAAATATAAAGACGGAACTAGCCCACAAAGAAATATAATACAAACATATAATTATGATTTAATTAATAATAAATTAGTAACTTTAAATGAAATAATAGAATTAAAAAACTTAGATAAAGAAGCTGTAGAAAATAAAATTTTAGAAAAAATAAATTATGCAAATGAACAAATAAAAAATATAAGTGATCAAGGCTATAATATTTATATTAGAAATGTAGATGACGAAATGTATAAAATAGAAAACACACAAAATTTCTTTTTAGGGCAAGACAATATATTGTATATAGTGTATGCTTATGGAAATAATAATTATTCAAGTGAAATGGATTTAGTTATATTTTAGAAAAAAATAGCGGGTACTGGAGCAGTCCAGCACCCGCTATTTTTTTATGGCTTTTCGCCTAATTTTATTTTTACTTGCCTTGTTTCTCCACTTCTGTATACATCAAGTGTAACTTCATCACCTATTTTTTTAGCATTTTTAACATCATTTAGTTCATCCATTGTAGTAACTTTTGTACCATTAATTGAAGTAATTACATCACCTATTTTTAAATCAGATGAAGATGCAGGTCCGTCAGAATTTACTTCTTCTACATATATTCCAACAGGCAAATTATAGCGTTTAGCAGTAACCTCATCTAAATTGCTTCCAGATATACCAATATATGGTCTTGCAACTTTTCCGTTATTAATTAACTGATTATATATATCAATAGTTTCATTTATTGGAATCGCAAATCCCATACCTTCAATACCAGTACCAGATAACTTCAAAGTATTTATTCCTATAACTTTTCCTTCTGCATTTACTAATGCACCACCACTATTGCCAGAATTTATAGCAGCATCTGTTTGAATTAAATTATAAGTTGTGCCATCATTGCTAGTAACACTTCTATTTACTGCACTAATTATACCAGATGTTACACTTGTTCCAAGACCAAGAGGATTGCCAATTGCCATAGAAAATTCACCAATTTTTACAGAATTAGAATCGCCAAGTTCTGCAGGTGTTAAATCATTTTTGTCAATTTTTATAACAGCAATATCAGTTTCCTCATCTGTTCCTACTATTTTAGCTTCGTAAGGTGTTTCATCATTAAATAAATAAACATATACTTTTGCTGCATCTGAAACCTCATAGAAAATAGAAGAGTCAGAAGAATTTATTATATGGTTATTTGTTAATATATATCCATCTTTATTTATTATAATACCAGAACCTTCAGCTTGTGCTACTTGTGATAATCCCTGCACAAAATTTGATTTAACAGTATATTCTACTTTAATTCCTACAATTGAAGGTAAAACTTTGCTTGCTGCAAATACTGCTGTATCAGAATAATTTTTAAGTGATACTAAATCTACGACCCCAGTATTAGAAGGCTCATTAGATCTATTGATTTCCAAACTGCTAGGGTTATAAGTAACTAATGATTCCCTTATTTTTGGTACTCCAAATGCTATGCCTATTACCAAAGTTGTACCTAATACTCCAGATAAAAAAGGAACCAAAAAATTAAATTTAAAATTTCCAGATTTAGAAGAATCTGAATTGAATTTTTGGTAGAATTCGTCATTTCCACTCATTATAAAGACCTCCTCATATAATAAAACACTATTATAATAATAACCTAAATTGAATTAATCATACAATAGATAACTTAAAAAAAGATGAAAAATTTATAAAAAGTATCTAAAATTTTCTATTGAAATACATTTCTACATATAATATAATAAGAAAAGATAAATGAAATATTAATAGTTTTATAGAGATAGGAGCTGAAAATATGAATTTAAAAGGAGAAAAAGGCATAACAATAGTTGCGTTAATAATAATGATTATAGTAATGTTAATTCTTGTAGCAGTAGGAGTAGAATTTGGAATGGAATCCATAGACAAGGCCAAACTTGAAGATATAAAAACAGATATGCTTTCTATAAAAGCAAAAGCAAAAATAGTTGTAGAGCAATACAATTATAAAGAAATAGATGGTTTAGTAGGTACACAAATAACAAATGAAGATGCAAATAAGATTAATGTGAATATAAGTTCAGATGCAGAGAATTTTAGAAAATGGAGTAGTTCTGATTTAGGAGACCAAGGATTATCAACAATTGAAGGAGATAAATATATAGTACATTATGATATAGATAATCCTAATAATTGCGAAGTATATTATTTAAAGGGATATAATGGAAAATATAGTTTATCAGAATTGCAAGAACTATAAATGGAGATATTATGAAAGAAAGAGAAATAGAAAGATTAAACAAACTAAAAGAATTTGAAAAAAAGTTATATGATGAGCGGAATAAAATACATAGCAGGTATAGATGAAGCAGGACGTGGCCCTTTGGCAGGTCCTGTTGTTGTTGGATGTGTAATTATGAAACCAGAATCATTTATAGAATATGTAAATGATTCTAAAAAAATATCAGAAAACAAAAGAGAAATGCTTTATGAAAAAATAACAAATGAAGCAATCAGTTGGAGTACAGGAATAGTAGATCAGCAAGAAATAGATGAAATAAATATATTAAATGCTACAAAAAAAGCTTTAACAATGGCTATTGATAAGCTAGAGGTAAAGCCAGATGTAATTTTAGTTGATGCACTAGACAAAATAGATACAAAAGGTATTAAATATATTTCTGTTATAAAAGGTGATGCCAAAATATATAGTATTTCGGCAGCATCAATAATTGCAAAAGTAACAAGAGACAGAATAATGAGAGAATATGATGAAGTATATCCTGAGTATGGATTTGGAGCACATAAAGGATATGGAACAGCAAAACATATACAGGCAATAAAAGAGCACGGAATATGTAATTTGCATAGAAAAACTTTTATAAAGAATTTTATTTAAGGAGAACAAGAGATGGGAATAGTAATTATTATAGTAGTTTTATTATTAGCATATGTATTGCTAACATACAATTCATTAATAAGGAAGAGAAATAAAATTAAACAAGCTGCTTCTGGAATTGATGTGTATTTAACACAGAGATTTGAATTAATTCCAAACTTAGTAGAATGCGTAAAAGGATATGTAAAACATGAAAAAGAAATATTTGAAGAAGTTGCAAAAATGAGAGAAAATTATTTTGTAAATAAAAATTTAAAAGATGGAGAAATATTAAATAATAAGTGCAATAAAATTATTGCACTATCTGAAAATTATCCAGAATTAAAATCTAGTGAACAGTTTTTAGAGTTGCAAAAGAAATTATCAAAGATGGAAAGTCAGCTTCAAGCTGCAAGAAGAATTTACAATGCAGAAGTAAACACATATAATAATGCAGTTCAAACTTTTCCAAGCAATTTAATGGCAAAGTTATTTAACTTTAAAGAAGAAGAGTATTTTCAAGCAGAAGAACAAGCAAAAAACAATGTAACGCTATAATTTTGAAAGGAATAATTAATGAAAAATTTTAATGAGATATACGAAGAAATATATAGAGAATGTTTAGAACCATTAGAAAAACTAAGAAAGAAAAGCAGAAATACGATTATATACAGCACATTGATTTCTCTTACTATAGGAATTATATTAGCTATTATAACAAAAAGCGTAGCCATGATTTCATTAGCGATAATAATAAGTTTTTTCATCGAGATTTTTTCAAAAAGTAATGCAAAATATAGAACGATGTTTAAAGAAGATATTATAAAAAAATTTGTTAAATCATATAGTGAAAATTTAGAATTTTATCCTACAAGAGGAATACCAAAAGCAACATATAATCTAGCAAAATTTGAGTATTATGATAGATATCATTCTGAAGATTTAATTACAGGAACCCTTGAAAGTGGATATAAAATCAATATGGCAGAAGTAAAAACGGAGACAGAATCAAGAGATAGTGATGGAGATACAACTACATACACAGTTTTTCATGGACTATTTGCAGAAATAGAATTAAATAAAAATGTGAATTCATGTGTTAAAATACGCAAAAATGCAATATCGTTATTTAATAAAGAAAGAATAGAAATGGATTCTGGAGAATTTGAGAAAAAATTTAATGTATATTCAACAGATAAAATTATAGCAATGCAATTATTGACTTCTGATATAATGCAAATGTTACTAGACTTTAAAGAAGAAAACAAATTAGTACCTGAAATAACAATAGAGGGGAATAAATTTTACATTAGATTTGAAACAGGAGGAGTTTTTGAAGCAAAATTAATGAAAAAGGCACTAGATTACAATATGCTAAAAAAATATTATGATATAATTAATTTTACTTTAGATTTAACAGAAAAGTTTTTAAATAATATAAATGAAACAGAGTTGTAGGAGGAATTTAATTTGAATATTCAAGAAATAATAGCAAAAAAAAGAGATGGTAAAGAATTAAGTAGAGATGATATAAATTATTTCGTAACAAAATATACTGATGGAACAATAACAGATTATCAAGCAGCAGCACTTGTTATGGCAATATACATTAATGGCATGAA
>CANRGU010000025.1 GCA_947630255.1 uncultured Clostridia bacterium
GTTACATATCAAATAATAGCTTATTTCCAGAACCCTTATCAGCAGAAGAAGAAAATGAATATTTGGAAAAGTATATGGCAGGAGATGAAGATGCAAGAAATATATTAAAAGAATAGAAATAGAGTAGTTAACATCAAATCGACAAAAAGTGAAAAAAAGATGTTGCTAGAAAGAAAATTATAATATATAATAGAGATGTAATTTATAATAAACATAATTAGTTAGATTCGATAATAAAAAAATAGATAAGAACAAAAGAAGGAGAGATAGAAACGAATGAAAGAAGATAAAAAAGGCATCACTTTAATAGCTTTGATAATTACAATAATTGTAATGTTAATATTAGTAGGTGTATCAGTATCAGTAGCAATAAACGGAGGATTATTTAGCACGGCACAAATGGCAGTAGAACAAACAGAAATAGCAAGGGAAAAAGAAATAATAAGCCAAGCAATATGGCAATTACAAGCAGAAGGAAAAGAAATAACCGAAGAAAATCTAAAAGAAGAAATAAACAATGTAGTAGGAAGAGAAGATATAGGAGTAGAAAAAATAGAAGAAAATGACTTTTTAGTAACATTTCCAAATGGAAGAATATATGAAGTAGAAGAAAGCAATATAGAATATGTAGGAGAAAAAGGAAAATTAGAAGACATAATAATAAAAGTAAACAGAGAAAAAGACCTAGAAGAAAAACAAATACAGGAAGTAGAAGTAACAATAAAAACATATAACAACCGAGAAGAAAATAAAACCGTAAAACTACAATACGCATGGAATAATGACAAAGAAACAAAGCCAAGCAGTTATAAAATAGCAACATTAAAAGGAAACAACATAAGCCAAAAAGCAACAATAAGTAGTGGAGAGCAAGAAACAGGAAAATATTATCTATGGATAAGAGTAACAGTAGACGGAAAAACAATAGAAAAAATATATGGAGAATATTATATAAAGAAATATCCTACATTAGTACGTGCTTCGGATGAAAATAATGCAAATAGTGGATTTTTGGGAAATACCAAAATACAAAGAGGGAAAATCAAGACAATAACACTACAAAATACGTTAGAAGGAAAAAGTACAGATGAAAGCAAATGTTGGGATGTATCGGAGGCAAAAAATGGAGAAATACTAGCATGGTATGAAGAAGAAAATATAGGAGAAAACACATATTACAATGTAACAATAGGAGCAGAAGGAAAAATACGAGCAAATGAATATTCAGACCATCTATTTACATATATAGGAAACAATGTAACAGGGGCGGAAGTAAAAATAGAAGGTTTAGAAAACTTAGATACGAGTCGTGTTAAATCGATGGAATATATGTTTAGTTTTTGCAAAACTTTAAAGAATTTAGATTTAAAAAGTTTTGATACAAGAAGTGTGGAGAATTTGAATTTGATGTTTTATTATTGTGAGTCATTAACGAATTTAGATTTAAGTAGTTTTGATACACGTAGAGTGACTACTATGCAACACACGTTTGGTTATTGTAAAAATCTTGTTTCATTAGATGTTTCTAAATTCGATACTAGTAGTGTAAGAACTATGTATGCAATGTTCAATAATTGTAGCAGTCTACCAAATTTAGATTTAAGTAGTTTCAATACGGAAAATGTAACGGGTATGGATTTAATGTTTCGTGGTTGTGGCAGATTGACCAATTTAGATTTAAGCAATTTTAATACGATTAAGGTTACTAATATGGAGCAAATGTTTGAAGGATGTACAAGTTTGGAAAGACTAAACATAAGAAATTGGAAATTTAATAATGCAGTAAAAACATCAGAAATGTTTGATAAAATAAAAAATGATATAGTTATAACAGTAAGTTCAAAAGAAGTAAAAGATAAATTAATGTCCTTATATAATAAATTTACCGACAGTAATTTTAAAATAAACGAATAAAATAGAAAAAATCCAGTTATAAAAAAATACAGCTGGATTTTTTATATACAAAAATAAATATAAAACTAGAACAATATAACATCAAATCGACAAAAAAGTGAAAAAATATATTGCTAGAAAGAAAATTGTAATATATAATAGAGATATAAGTTACAATAAACATAATTAGTTAGACCCGATAATAAAAAAATTGATAAATCTCCTTAATATAAAATGGATAAACCAAATTTTAGAGGTCCATGCACTTTTAAATTCATTGAACATATAATTTGTTATGAGATAAATGGAGGTGCATTTATGCCACTAATATATTTGTCTGGTTTTTTAGCTTTTTTAAAAACAGCCATTTTTGTTTTTGGTTACATATCAAATAATAGCTTATTTCCAGAACCCTTATCAGCAGAAGAAGAAAATGAATATTTGGAAAAGTATATGACAGGAGATGAAGATGCAAGAAATATACTAATTGAAAGAAATCTAAGATTAGTAGCCCATATTTGTAAAAAGTATAATATACCGAATGTAGATAATGATGATTTAATATCAATAGGAACAATAGGATTAATAAAAGGAATCAATACATTTAATACAGGAAAAGGAGTACGACTTGCTACATATGCATCTAGGTGTATAGAAAATGAAATTCTTATGCACTTAAGAAGCATTAAAAAATTGGGAGCAGAAGTATATTTAAATGAACCAATCGGAAAAGATAAAGATGATAATGAAATAGCATTAATAGATGTATTAGAAAATGACGAAAAAAGTATAGAAGATGAAATAGATTTGAAAATAAAAACTAAAAAAATGTATGAAAAGATGAAAGATATATTAAAAGGACGAGAAAAAACTATTATAGAATTAAGATTTGGGCTTGGTCGGAAGTAAACCAAAAACACAAAATCAGATTGCAGAAATGCTAGGAATATCAAGAAGCTATGTGTCAAGAATAGAGAAAAAGGCTATAGGAAAATTAAATAGTAAATTAGCACGCGAGTTATAGAGCTAAGATTTACAAATTTTAGCTCTTTTATATTGTAAAAATTAACAATTTAATATAAAATAAAGTAAATATATATAAGGAGTATAAAAATGGCAAAAATTTTAGATGGAAAAATGGTTTCACAAAATATAAAAGATGATGTAAAAAAAGAAGTAGAAGGATTAAAACAAGAAGGTATATTCCCAAAACTTGCAGTAATAATGGTTGGAAGTGATCCAAGTTCAAAAATATATGTAAGAAATAAAAGTATAGCTTGCAAAGAATTAGGGATAGAATATGAAGAATATTTATTAGACGAAAATATAACAATGGATGATTTGCTTACGCTAATTAATAAATTAAATAATGATGACAGTGTAAATGGAATATTATTGCAAAGTCCAATTCCAAAAGGGTTAGATATTAACGAAGCATTTAAAACAATAGATCCTAAAAAAGATGTTGATGGGTTTAATCCATGCAATGTAGGAAAACTTTGCTTAGGACAAGAAGCACTTATATCATGTACACCTTATGGTATAATTAAACTATTAGAAGAATATGGAATTGAAATAGAAGGAAAAGATGCAGTAGTAGTAGGAAGAAGCAATATCGTTGGTAAACCAATGATGCAATGCTTATTAAATAAAAATGCAACAGTTACTATCTGTCATTCAAAAACCATAAAATTAGAAAGTGTTACAAAAAAAGCAGATATACTAGTTGTAGCAATAGGAAAGCCTAAATTTATAACAAAAGATATGGTAAAAGAAGGGGCAATAGTTGTAGATGTTGGAATAAATAGAGGAAAAGACGGAAAATTATGTGGAGATGTTGATTTCGAGGAAGTATCAAAAATAGCTTCATACATTACGCCTGTTCCAGGTGGAGTAGGTCCAATGACTATAGCAATGCTTATGAACAACATTGTGAAAGCAACAAAAATGCAAAATAATAAAATATAGAGATAAAAGTGAAAAATACAAAATTCGTTATATGAATTTTGAGGGGGCTAAATTTTATAAAGAACAGTTTTAATTGTTCAGATGGAGGTTTTATGCAGGATTCAAAGTACTGGGTTTGGCTCTCGAAAATAGAAGGATTAAATCCCAAATTATTATATGATTTAATAGAAAAATATAATAATCCTAAAATATTATGGAATAAAACAAAAGATGAATTGATAAAAGATGGCGTTAAAGAACTTTATGCAGATAAAATTACAAATGATGAGTATAAGTTAAACCTAAATAAATACCTAGAATATATGGAAAAAAACAATATAGAAATTATAACAATAAAAGATAAATTTTATCCAGATAAATTAAAAGTAATTTATGATCCACCAGTCGTATTATATGTAAAAGGAAATAAAACTATATTAAATGAAAAAGCAATAGCAATAGTAGGCGCAAGAGAATGTACAAAATATGGAGAAAATATCGCAAAAAAAGTGGCATACAACTTGTCTTTAAATAATATTAATGTAATAAGTGGACTTGCAAAAGGAATAGATGCTTTTGCACATGAAGGTAGTCTAATGTCTAATGGAAAAACAATAGCAGTAGTACGGATGTGGATTAGATAGAGTTTATCCAAAAGAAAATAAAGAATTATTTAATCAAATAGTAAACAAAAAAGGTGCAATAATATCAGAATATATAATAGGAACAGAACCTGCAGCAAAAAACTTTCCTAGAAGAAATAGAATAATTAGTGCATTATCAAATGGAGTAGTTGTAGTAGAGGCAAGAGAAAAAAGTGGAACATTAATAACAGTAGATTTTGCCTTAGAACAGGGCAAAAATGTATATTCTGTTCCTGGAAACATAGATAATAAAAATGCTTATGGAACAAATGAATTAATAAAACAGGGTGCTAAAATATTAACAAATATGCAAGATATTTTAGAAGATTTATAATAATATTTGAATTTTAAATTTATATATAATATAATAAAATATATTTTATTAGGAGGTCGTAAAATGGCTAATAGAAAAAAATATAATAATAAAAGCGATGACACAAAAGTATATAATACAAAAAGTAGTAAAAACGGTAGTAAGAAAACAAAAAGAAGAAAAATGAATCCTAAAAAGAAAAAAGCTATCTTAATGACTATACTACTAGTAATTCTAATAGGATTAGGAGTAGCATTTGGAATAGTATATGGTATAGTTAGAGATGCAAAATTAGATATGGCAGATTTAGCATTAAAATACGAGAACTCAGTTGTTCTAGACAATAAAGGTGATGTAATTGCAGAACTTAGTGGAGATGAAAACAGAAAGCCAATTAAAATTTCTGAGATGTCTGAATATATACCAAAAGCATTCGTTTCAATAGAAGATGAAAGATTCTATGACCATGTTGGTGTAGACGTAAAAAGAACCTTAGGAGCAACAGCAAAATATATTTTAAGCAAAATAGGAATAGGTTCTTCAAACTATGGAGGAAGTACTATAACTCAACAAGTAGTTAAGAATATTACAGATGAAAAAGATAGAACATGGCAAAGAAAAATAAAAGAAATAGCAAGAGCATATTATATAGAACAAGAATTATCAAAAGATCAAATATTAGAGTTATACTTAAATTTAATATATATGGGAGGAAATACAAATATATATGGTGTAGAAGTAGCATCTAATTATTATTTCTCAAAAAGTGCTAAAGATTTAGACCTCGCAGAAAGTGCATTTTTAGCAGGTATAAACAATACACCAAATAGTTATGATCCTTTTGTTGAAGATAATGAAGCAAATCTAGAAAAAATAAAAAATAGAACTAAAATAGTTTTAGATAAAATGAAAGAATTAGGAAATATAAATTCTGAAGAAGAATATAATGAGGCAATTGCAAAAGTAGATGCAGGACTTCCTTTCAAAAAAGGAAAAGTTACAGAAAATATATACTCTTATCATACTGATGCTGCAATATTACAAATTATAGATCAACTTATGGAAGAAAAAAATCTAACACGTGAAGCAGCAAAATTATATTTATACAGCGGTGGATTTACAATATATACAACACAAGATTCTAATATTCAACAAATAATGGATGAAGAAGCAGCAAAATCAAAATATAAAAACACAAGAGATGGTCAAGAATCTCAGGCAGGTATGGTACTATTAGACCATAAAACAGGATATGTTTTAGGAGTAATTGGAGAATTAGGCGAAAAAGATACTTCACTCGGACTTAACAGAGGAACTCAGGCAATAAAGCAGACAGGTTCATCAATGAAACCTTTAGCAGTTGTAGCACCAGGTATAAACGAAGGGGTTATTACAGCAGGTACAGTATATGATGATACACCATACAAAGATTTTAAAGATTACAATTATTTTAAAGGGCTACTTACAATAAGATATGCAATAGAAAGTTCGCAAAATATACCAATGCTTAAAGCAATACAAACTGTAGGAGTAGATAAATCGCTAGAATTCTTAAAATCAGTAGGATTTTCACATTTAGATGATGAAAAAGATAGAAATATAAGTATAGCTTTAGGAGGATTAACAAATGGAGCAACACCTTTAGAAATGGCAGCAGCATATGGGGCAATAGCAAATGATGGTGTATATATAACACCAACATTCTATACAAAAGTTGTTGATGGAGATGGTAATACAGTATTAGAACCAAATCAAGAATCAAGAACAGTAATGTCTAAAGCAGCATCATATATAGTAAAAGAAATATTAACACAGCCAGTAAAATCAGGAACAGCAACGAATTGTTCAGTTCCTAATATGAGCACAGCTGCTAAAACAGGTACAACAAATAATGATTACGATAGATGGCTATGTGGATTTACTCCATATTATACAGCTGCAACATGGTATGGATATGACGAAAGTAGAACAGTAAGTGGTTGGTCATTAAGTCCTGCAACTCAAATTTGGGCATCAGTAATGAAACAAGCACATACAGGACTTGCAGGAAAAAGATTTTCAGAAACTAAACCAGATAATGTAGTTACGGCAAAAATATGTAGAGATTCGGGATTTTTAGCAACGGAAAATTGTGAGCATGATGAAAGAGGAGATAGAACATATACAGAGTTCTTTGTAAAAGGAACTGTTCCAACAAAACAATGTGAAACACATGTAAAAGTAGAAATATGTAAAGACACAGGATTGCTTGCAACAGAATTTTGTCCAGAAAAAGAAGAAAAAGTATTTATAACAAGACTTAATAGTGATACAGACACAAGCTGGCAAAAAGCTGCTGACGCAAAATATATGCTTACAATAACAGATAGTTGTGATAAGCATACAAAAGATACTGATGAAGAAAAACCAATAATAAAATTAAATGGAAGTAGTACAATAACAATAAATTTAAATGATACTTTTAATGATCCAGGAGCCACTGCAACAGATAATAAAGATGGAGATTTGAGCAATAAAATTGTTGTAACAGGAAAAGTAGATACTTCAAAAGCAGGAAAGTATGTATTAACATATACTGTAGAAGATTCAGCAAAAAATAAAGCTACAGTTAAAAGAACAGTAATAGTAAATGACAATAAACCTCAAAAACCTAGTGAGGTTGAAAACAATACACCAGAACAAAATAATAATGAAGTAGAAAATAATACAACAGTAGACGGAAATAATATAGTAAATGAAACACCATAGAAGTAAGGAGGATAAAATTGAAAATATTCTTTTATAACACATTAACTAAAACAAAAGAAGAATTTAAACCATTAGAAGGTAATGAAGTTAGAATATACACATGTGGACCAACAGTATATAAAGATGCTACAATAGGAAACATGAAATCATATATATTTATGGACACATTAAGAAGAACCTTAAAATATAATGGATATACATTAAAACATGCAATGAATATAACAGATGTAGGACATTTAGTTTCAGACGGAGATGAAGGAGAAGACAAAATGGTAAAAGCAGCAAAAGAAGAAAAGAAAACTCCTTTAGAAATAGCAAAATATTATACAGATAGATTTTTTGAAGATTTTGACAGATTAAATATAGAAAGACCAGAAATAATTTGTAAGGCAACAGACCATATAAAAGATATGGAAAAATTTGTACAAAAATTATTAGACAATGGATTTGCCTATGAAACATCAACAGCAATATACTTTGATGTATCTAAACTAGATAATTACGGAGTACTATCTGGTATAGATTTAAGAAATCAAAAAGCTGGAGCAAGAGTAGAAATAGACGAAGAAAAGAGAAATCCATATGATTTTGCATTGTGGATAAAAGCACCAGAAAATCATATAATGAAATGGGAAAGTCCTTGGGGGCTATGCTATCCAGGATGGCATATAGAATGTTCTACAATGAGTAATAAATACTTAGGAGAAGTATTTGATATACATACAGGTGGAATAGATTTAGTCCCAACACATCACGAAAATGAAATAGCGCAAAGCAAAGGATGTACAGGAAAAATTCCTGCAAGATTTTGGATGCACTGTGAATTTTTACTAATTGATGGTGGAAAAATGTCGAAAAGTCTAGGAAATGTATATCTTGTTCAAGACCTTATAGACAGAGGATATGAGCCACTAGCATTCAAAATGATGTGCTTTACATCACAATATAGAAACAAACTAAACTTTACATGGGATGCCTTAGAGGCAAGTCAAAATGCACTAAACAGATTAAGAGAAGGATGTAAAAAGCATAACGAAGGAAATGAAAAAATCGATGAAAATACAATTAACGAATATAAAACAAAATTCCTAGAGGCAATTAATGATGATTTAAATATGCCAGTGGCAATGAGTGTAGTTTGGGATATAGTTAAAAATCCTAATAAATCAAAACAACTTGCAGAATTATTATTAGATTTTGACAAAGTTTTAGGAGTAGATATACAAAAAGAAAATAAAGAAAAAGAATTAGAATTGCCTAAAGAAATAAAAGAATTAATAGAACAAAGAAATCAGGCAAGAGCAAATAAAGACTGGGCATTATCAGATAAAATAAGAGATGAATTAAAAGAAAAAGGATACATTATAAAAGATACAAAAGAAGGCACGCAAGTAGAAAAGATTTAATCTATAAGGAGGTGAAAACAAATCAAAAACGAGTAATACTAGGAAAATGAATAAAAATTATTGAAACTATATGCGATATGTTGAAATAATTTTTATGAAATTTGACAACGTAGTACGAAGTTTTTCATTTGTTTAAAAGGGTATGCCGAAAAGAGAAGAATATATAAACTGGGACGAATACTTCATGGGAATAGCATTATTATCAGCCGAAAGAAGCAAAGATCCAAATTCACAAGTAGGAGCATGTATAGTCAGTCAAGATAATAAAATATTATCAATAGGATATAACGGATTTCCAATTGGATGTTCAGACGATGAAATATCATGGGAACGAGAAGGAGATTTTGCAGAAACGAAATATCCATATGTATGCCATGCAGAGTTAAATGCTATACTAAATTACACAGGAACGTCGCTTAAAGGAAGTAAAATATATGTGGCACTATTTCCTTGCAATGAATGTGCAAAGGCAATCATACAGTCTGGAATAAGAGAAGTTATATATAAAAGTGATAAATACAAAGATTCAGAAGCAACAAAAGTATCAAAAAAATTATTTGATATGGCTGGTGTAAAGTATAATGAATACAAGTCAAGAGGAATAAAACTAGAAATGGATTTATAAAGTGAGGAATAAATGTTTATAACAGAAGATGGACAAATAAAGTCAGAAGGACCAATTCTTTATCAAGTTGAAGGGAAAAATAAAAAACCAAAAAAACATAAGAAACATCATGTATTAAGAAAAGTAATAAAATCATTTTTTATTACTCTTTTAATATTGTTCCTGTTAATAGGTGCAGCTGGAGGATATGCAGCATATAAAATATATGAAATAGCTAAAGATGCAAAATTAAGTAAAAACGATTTAGCAATAAAATACGAAAACTCTGTAATAAAGGATATGGCAGGAAACACTATAGGTGTATTAAATGGAAATGAAAATAGAGAAAGCATACCTTTGAGTGAAATGCCAGAATATTTGCCTAAGGCCTTTATATCTATAGAAGACGAAAGATTTTATGAACATGATGGAATAGATATAAAAAGAACATTAGGTGCTACATTTAATTACATAAAAAATAGAGGAACTTCGCCATTTGGAGGAAGCACTATAACACAACAGCTAGTAAAAAACTTGACTCAAGAAAAAGAAGATACTTGGCAAAGAAAAGTAAGAGAAATGGCTAGAGCATACTATGTAGAACAAGAAATGTCAAAAGAAGAAATATTAGAATTGTATCTAAATTTAATATTTTTAGGAGACACAGTATATGGAGTTCAAAAAGGATCAAATTATTATTTTAATAAAGATGCAAAAGACTTAAGTTTAGCTGAATCTGCTTTTTTAGCGGGAATAAATCATTCACCAAATTCATATAATCCGTTTGTACAAAATAATGAGCAAGTATTATTAAATATTAAAAATAGAACAAAAACAGTGTTACATAAAATGTATGAATTAGGGAACATTGATATGCAATCATATATGGAAGCCTTAACTGAGGTAGAGCAAGGATTAAAATTTGAGCAAGGAGCATTTCCACAAACTGTATTTTCATATCATACAGATGCTGCAATAAATCAAATAATATCTGAACTTCAAAAACTACATGACTGGACATATGAACAGGCAAAGCTATATTTATCAAGTGGTGGATTTACAATATATACAACGCAAAATCCTACTTTGCAAGCTAAAATGCAAGAAGAGTTTAATAACGAAAAATATCGTAGGTTGGATTATGATAATAGAGGAAATCTACAACCTACACAAGCAGCAATGGTATTGATAGACCATAAAACAGGTTATGTACTTGCAATAGCAAATGGATTTGAGGAAAAAACAGAAGCATTTGGATTTAATATAGCAACAGATGCAACAAAACAAACAGGATCTTCAATGAAAACAATTGCAGCATTAGCACCATCAATAGATAAAGGAATAATTACAGCAGCAACTATATTTGATGATAATCCTACAAGTTTTAATAATGGAACATATAATCCAAAAAATTATGGAAATATGTATAAAGGATTAATAAATGTAAGAACAGCCATAGGTTATTCTCAAAATATACCAATGGTAAAAACAATGTGTTTATTAACTCCAGAAAAATCAATAGAATTCTTGAAAAATGCAGGTATTACATCAATAGTAGAAGAAAAGGACTGTGTGTTACCTTTAGCTTTAGGAGGATTAACTTGGGGAGTAACTCCACTAGAAATGGCAGGAGCATATAGTGCAATTGCAAATGATGGATTATATATACAACCAACTTTTTATACAAAAGTTGTAGACTCAGATGGAAACATCGTTTTAGAGCCTAAGCAAAGAAAAACTCAAATAATGTCTAAGGAAGCGGCTTTTGTAGTAAAACAAATACTTACAGAACCAGTGAAAATGCCAGGAGGAACAGCCGCAATTTGTGCAATAGATGGAATAGATGTTTCAGCAAAAACAGGTACAAGTAATAATGACTATAATAGATGGCTTTGTGGATTCACACCATATTATACAGCCACTGTATGGTTTGGACATGATACTGATGCAACAGTAGCTGGTTGGTCAATAAGCCCAGCAAGTCAGATATGGGCAGGAGTGATGAAAAGAGTACATGAAGGATTAGAACCAAAAACTTTTTACGAGACTAAACCAGAAAATGTAGTAGAAGTAGCAGTATGTAAAAAATCTGGATTTTTAGCAACAAGTTCTTGCAGAAGCTATGGAACGTCATATACAGAATTCTTTGTAAAAGGCACAGAACCAGTACAAACATGCCCATATCACTCTTATGCAAAAATATGTGTAGAAAGTGGACTGCTTGCAAATGCTAATTGTCCGAGAACAAGAAGTGTATATGGTAGAGGAGAATATATAGGAAGTAACGATTTATGGCAAACACGTTCATACAATTATAAGCCTAAAAATATCCCATTAAAAGTTTGTAATATACATTAATATTTTACTAAGTTTATATATAAAGCAAAGCTTAAATAAGGTGGAGAAAAAATGGAGAAAATATTTAATCTAAAAAACATACTAATTTATCTATTAATAATTAATTTGATTGCATTTTTAGCAATGTACATAGATAAAAAAAGAGCAAAATGGGGAAAATGGAGAATTAAAGAATCTACTTTGTTTATGCTAGTTTTACTAGGTGGCGGAATTGGAGGTATAGCTGGAATGTATACCTTTAGACACAAAACAAAGAAACCTAGATTTGTAATAGGATTCCCAGCAATACTAATTATTGAAATTATATGTGCAATAATAATTTTTGCAATGAATTAAATTAAAAAAATATAACAAAATCAAAAAAATGATTTTGCTATATTTTTTTGTCTATCAATCAAAAACAATGAAAAATAATAAATATAGGTAATACAAGAGAAAAAACAAACAAACATACTGTACACATAATTATTGTAAATAATTGTAAAAGAGTAAAAGTTTATAAAATTAATATTTAATATGTTTATAACTAAAACTTTTAAAGTCCAATATAGAGGTTATTCACAAAGTTATCCACAATATCCACAGGATAATACAAATATGAAAAAAATGTTACAAGAGAGTTACATAAACAATTGAAATGTAATATTTACGTTATCGCTTTGTAATAAAAATGTAACAATTAAGATTATATACTATAAAATAAATATATTATTGACTTTTAGCCTTTATTTTGATAAAGTAAATACATTAGTAAATGAGATAGAAAGGAAGTAGTAAAATGGCAGATAAATCAATGGATAAAATAGTATCACTTTGTAAAAATAGAGGATTTGTATATCCAGGCTCAGAAATATATGGAGGGCTTGCAAATTCATGGGATTATGGACCAATAGGAGCAGAGCTTAAAAAAAATATAAAAGACATGTGGTGGAAAAAATTCATAAAAGAATCTAAATATAATGTAGGAATAGATGCAGCAATAATTATGAATCCAGAAGTTTGGGTAACAACAGGACACGTTGGAGGATTTAGTGATCCACTTATAGACTGCAAAGACTGTAAAACAAGACACAGAGCAGATAA
Source organism: uncultured Clostridia bacterium (assembly GCA_947630255.1). GTDB lineage: Bacteria > Bacillota > Clostridia > TANB77 > CAG-508 > CAG-452. Next base: position 12,997 of record CANRGU010000025.1, read on the forward strand.
ATTAATAGAAGAATGGGGATTTAAACAAGGAAAAGATATTTCAGGGTTAGATGGATGGACAAATGAGCAACTAGTAGAATATATAAATGAAAATAAAATACAATGCCCTAATTGTGGTAAAACAAATTTTACAGAAATAAGAAAATTTAATTTAATGTTCAAAACATTTATGGGAGTAACAGAAGATGCAAAATCAGAAGTATATTTAAGACCAGAAACAGCACAGCGGAATGTTTGTTAATTTTAAAAATGTTCAAAGAACAACAAGAAGAAAACTTCCAATGGGAATAGGACAAATGGGTCGTTCATTTAGAAATGAGATAACTCCAGGGAACTTTATATTTAGAACTAGAGAATTTGAACAAATGGAATTAGAATTTTTCTGCAAACCAGGTACTGATTTAGAATGGTATGAATATTGGAAAGAATTTTGCAAAAATTGGTTAATAGGAATTGGTATAAAAGAAGAAAACTTAAGAATGAGAGAACATTCTAAAGAAGAGCTTTCTTTCTATAGTAAAGGAACAACAGATATAGAATATTTATTCCCATTTGGTTGGGGAGAACTTTGGGGAATTGCAGATAGAACAGATTATGACTTATCAAGACATATGGAAGCTTCTAAAGCAGATTTAACATATTTGGATCCAGATACAAATGAAAAATATGTACCATACTGTGTAGAACCAGCGGTTGGTGTAGATAGAATATTTTTAACTGTTTTATGCGATGGCTATGATGAAGAAGAAATAGCCGAAGGAGATATAAGAACAGTATTACATCTTCATCCAAGTATTGCTCCATATAAAGCAGCAGTACTTCCACTTTCAAAGAAACTATCCGATAAAGCGACAGAAGTATTTGATAAAATATCTAAAAAGTTTATGTGCGAATATGATGAAGCAGGAAGTATAGGAAAAAGATATAGAAGAGAAGATGAAATTGGAACACCTTATTGCATAACAATAGATTTTGAAACAGAAAATGACAACTCAGTTACAGTAAGGGATAGAGATACAATGGAGCAAGTAAGAGTAAAAATAGATGAATTGGAAAATTGGCTAGATGAAAGAGTAAATAATTGAAATAAATATAAAAGGGGAAATAAATTCTCCTTTTTATAATACGAGGGGATATTATTATGAAGGATAAAAAAATTAAAAAGCTTGAAACAGATAGACTTATATTAAGAGAGCTAAATGTAAATGATGCAGAAGATGTATTTAAGAATTGGACAAGTGATGATGAAGTATCTAAATATGTAAGGTGGTCTACACATAAAAATATAGAAGAAACAATAGAGTATTTAAAAAATGAAGAGAAAAGATGCAAGACAGAGGACTATTATACTTGGGGAATTGTTTTAAAAGAGCAACAAGAACTAATAGGCGCTATTGCAGCATTTATTAGCGAAGAAGGCAGGTATGAAATGGGATACAATATTTCAAAAAAATATTGGGGTAATGGATATACAACAGAAGCTTTAAAAAAAGTATTAGAATATCTTTCAAAAGATGTAGGAATACATAAATTTATGTGCGCACATGATTATTTAAATC
>CANRGU010000026.1 GCA_947630255.1 uncultured Clostridia bacterium
AAAAGCAACAAGAGAAGAAGCAATAAGAATGAGAGATGAATTAAATAGCGCAATAAAATAATACATATCTTAATGATTAGGAGGGAATAAAATGCCAGTACAATTACATGCTAAATTAATTAAAAGAGAGCAGTTAAAACCAGATATTTTTAAATTTTCTATGTCAGCCAAAGAAATTGTTGATATCGCAAAACCGGGTCAATTTATAGAAATAAGAGTTACAGAAGGAATTGATCCATTTTTAAGAAGACCAATTAGTATATATAACATGGATAAAGAAAATGGAATTTTAGAGATAATATTTAGAGTTCAAGGTAGAGGAACAGAAATTTTATCTAAGAAAAAAGAAGAAGATTCAATTGATATTGTAGGACCATTAGGATATGGAACTTTTAAATTCGAAGGGTACAAAAATATAGCGATACTTGGCGGTGGAATAGGCGTATTTCCATTATATGAGCTTGCTAAAAATGCCTCAAAAAACATAACAGTAAATACATACTTAGGATTTAGAAATAAAGAAGCGGTATTATTAGAAGACGAATTTAAAAAGGTATCAAATAAATTGATAATAACAACAGATGATGGAAGTTATAAAATACATGGATTTGCAATAAATGAACTAAAAAAGGACTTGAAAGAAAACAAAATAGATGCAATATTTGCATGCGGACCTTTGCCACTACTTAAATCCGTTCAAAATCTAGCAAAAGAAACAAATATACCATGTCAAATATCACTAGAAGAAAAAATGGGATGTGGACTTGGAGTATGTTTAGGATGCGCAGTAGAAGTAGTAACAGGCGGATATGAGCATGTATGCAAACAAGGCCCAGTATTTGACAGTAATAAAGTAATTATTTAAGAGGAGTTGAATTTATGAATACAGAAGTTAATTTTGCAGGTATTAAAATGAAAAATCCTGTAACGGTTGCATCAGGTACATTTGGATATGGTAGAGAATATAGCCAGTTTTTTGATTTAAGCAAATTGCGGTGGAATTATTACAAAAGGTACATCTTTAAAACCAAGAGATGGTAATAGACCATCTAGAATTTATGAAACACCTAGTGGTATGCTAAATAGTATTGGACTTCAAAATCCAGGTGTAGAATATTTTATAACACATGATTTACCTTGGCTTAAAACTCAGGATGTTGCAATTATAGTAAATGCGTGTGGAAGCACAATAGAAGACTATGTTGAACTTTGTAAGATATTAAATAAAACAGATATAGATGGAGTTGAACTTAATTTGTCTTGCCCAAATGTATGTGCAGGATGTATGGCTTTTGGAACTACATATGATGGTGTTAAAGAAATTACAAAAGAATGTAAAAAAGTATTAACAAGCAAGCCACTTATAGTAAAACTCACTCCAAATGTAACAGACATAACACTTCCAGCAAAAGGCGCAGAAGACGCAGGAGCAGATGCGGTATCACTAATTAATACACTACTTGGAATGAGTATTAATATAAATACAAGAAAACCACATCTTGCAAATAACACAGGCGGGTTATCAGGACCTTGCGTAAAACCAGTTGCAGTAAGAATGGTATATCAAGTATCACAAGCTGTAAATATTCCAGTACTTGGTATGGGTGGAATTATAAATGGGGATGATGCAATAGAATTTATGCTAGCTGGCGCATCTGCTATATCTATTGGCGCAGGTAATTTTATAGACCCATATACTAGTGTAAATACAGTAAAAGGCATCGAAGATTATATGAAAAAACACAATATAGAAAATATAAATGATATTATAGGAAAAGTAGAAATGAATTAATTTTTGAAAAACTCTTGCATAATAAAACAAAAAATGATAATATATTTACATATTAATATTAAAATAATAGATTTAAAAAAAACCCCAATTTCGGGAATGTTTTTTAAATCTATTTTTGTTTTTACAATTAGGAGGAAAATTCAATGAACACGAAATATATTTTTGTAACAGGCGGAGTAGTATCAGGACTTGGAAAAGGAATAACTGCAGCCTCACTTGGAAGACTTTTAAAAAATAGAGGATATAAAGTTACAATTCAAAAAATGGACCCATATATAAATGTTGATCCAGGAACAATGAGTCCAATAGAACATGGAGAAGTTTTTGTAACAGATGATGGAGCAGAAACTGACTTAGACTTAGGACATTATGAAAGATTTATAGATGAAAATTTAACTAAAAATTCTAGTGTAACAACAGGTAAAATTTATTCTAGTGTAATCGAAAAAGAAAGAAAAGGCGAATATTTAGGTAAAACTGTTCAAGTAATACCTCATATTACAAATGAAATAAAAGAAAAGATATATAGTTTTGAAAATACAGATGTAGACATAGTAATTACAGAGATTGGAGGAACTATAGGGGATATTGAAGGATTATCATTTATAGAAGCGATAAGGCAAGTTGGAATAGAAAAACCAAAAGAAGACGTTATATATGTTCATGTAACACTTCTTCCATATATTTCTGGTTCAAATGAACTTAAATCAAAACCAACACAGCACTCTGTAAAAGAGCTTCAGTCATTAGGTATTAAACCAGATATTTTAGTATGTAGATCAGAACTTCCAATAACAGATGCGATGAGGCAAAAAATAGCTCTTTATTGTAACGTTAGACCAGAATGCGTAATACAAAACTCTACAGCAGATAATTTATACGCTGTTCCTTTAATGCTTGAAAAAGAAGGTCTAACGCTTGAAGTGTGCAGAGCATTAAATTTAGATAAAACAGAACCTAAAAACGAAGAATGGGAAAAAATGATAGAGCATATTAGAAATATAGGTAAGGAATCAGTTAAAGTAGCAATAGTTGGAAAATACGTAGCCCTTGAGGACTCATATCTTTCAGTTGCAGAATCTTTAAGACATGCAGGATTTGAAAATAATGTTAAAGTAGACATTGAATTTGTAGATTCTGAAAGTATAACAGACGAAAATGTAAAAGAAAAATTAGGTAAATATAAAGCAATTCTTGTTCCAGGGGGATTTGGAAATAGAGGAATAGAAGGAAAGATTTCTGCAATTAAATATGCAAGAGAAAATAAAGTTCCATTTTTAGGAATATGCTTAGGAATGCAAATGGCAGTTGTAGAATTTGCAAGAAATGTATTAGGATTAAAAGATGCAAATTCAGAAGAATTTGACACAAAATCACAAAATCAAGTAATACATATAATGGACGATCAAAAGAAAGTAGATAAAAAAGGCGGAACAATGAGACTTGGAAGCTATCCATGTGTATTAAAAGAAGGAAGTAAAGCATATAACTTATACGGCAAAAAAGAAATAGCAGAACGACATAGGCATAGATATGAATACAATAATGATTATAAAGAAAAAATGGAAAAGGCAGGTCTTATATGTTCAGGAACATCACCAGACGGAAGACTTGTTGAAATAGTGGAACTTAAAGACCATCCATTCTTTGTAGCAAGTCAATTCCATCCAGAATTTAAGTCAAGACCAAACAGACCAAGCCCATTATTTAGAGGATTAATTGCATCTGCAAATAAATAGGAAAAAAGAAAACAGAATCACTCGTTTTGACTCAATTTAGGGACCATGTGGTTTCTCCCGTCGATGTTAATTCAGTATTAGCATTTAGAGTAACTACAGGGCGAAAGTAAAGGCCGTTGCCCCAGATCTCCTCGTCAGAGTAGCGCATTGGCATAGCATCCACACACCAATTATTCACAGTGCATACACAGAAGCAGGCGCGGGAACTGCCCGCAATCACGCAACGAGAAGAAAGCCAACAAATTTCCCTAGGTCTACAACTCATCAACAAGTCTTGATATATTGCATTCTTCCAGTTCGCTTTTTCCAGTTCGCTCTCCCAATGAGATTGGGTCACTTTTATTTTATTAACTGCTTTTCTTGCTTCACCTTGATTTATTGGTTCCTTTGGTTCATCACTTAAATCCAACGTTCCTTCATCATTATCATCTACCCAAGAATTTTTCTCTTGTGCAAATATTTCTGGATAATAACTCTTATTTCCTGTATATTCATTTGTTTCTCTATACTTTACACCTGAATCCTCTTCAATGTACTCGTGAAAATCCCATGTACTTAAATTCATTTTATCTTCTATATCTTCTATTTTTAGATTTTGTGCTGTTCCTTTTTCTGTTGAGTATAATTCTCTACATACTTTATCTATTAAATATACTGCATTGTTATATCCGTTGTATCCAGCTAAATATATCCTTGATCTTGGAGTTTTCTCACTTATTAATCTTATTCGTCCATCTTTTATGTCTAATACTCGCCATTTTAATTCTTCCTTTTCTAATGGATATTTGTCACTATATATTTTTCCACTATTATTTGCAGTATACTCACTAAAGCCTGAATATGTTTCCAAGTCGTCATACAGCTTGTTTATTTCGGATTCTCCTACGCTACTTTCCGCTACATATTTTTCATAGTCTACGTAGTCTCCTACTTTTAACTCTGATTTTTCTCCATCATATGTTATATTTCCATCCTCATCTTGTCCCCATTTTGATGGTTCATCACTTTGATCTTCTGATGGATTATTTTTTAAATATTCATCTAAAGAGTCATACCATGTGTCTCCTACTTTTATTCTTCCTGTGAGTAAATCTCTTTCTGCTTTTTGGGCTTCTTCTGTTTTTGTTTTTGCTTCTTGTGCTTTACTTATTATGCCTCCATTTAATGCTACACTTAAGGTTACTCCTACTAGTATTAACATTACTATTATTGTGATGATTAATGCTATTAGTGTTATACCTTTGGCATCTACTTTTTTGCGCATTTTTGTTTTTTCTTCCATACGTGTTTTTCTCTCCTTCATTTGTTTTTTCTTTTTTATTTTTCCTAATTTTACTGTTTTTATGTCTATTTTAATTTACATGTCTATAATATATTATCTTTTTTTCGCTGTCAATATTTTTTGACTATTTGTTATATATTTGTAATATTTCTATGAAAATTCTCCGATTTTTGGATAATAAAAAATATGTAGAAAAAATAACATTTATTTGCTATTTTCTACATAAATAGGAAAAAAGAAAACAGAATCACTTGTTTTGACTCAATTTAGGGACCATGTGGTTTCTCCTGTCGATGTTAATTCAGCATTAGCACTTAGAGTAACTACAGGGCGAAAGTAACGCCAGCTATCCCACATACCGTCGTTAGAGTAGCACAGAGGCATTGAACTTATTTCATAAGGATCTACTGTAAACACACAGAACTTGGCGCGGTCAGAATACGTCTCAACGCTGCGAGAAGAAATCCAAGTATCTCCACCCAATCTATTACTTCTAATCAACAAGTCTTGATATATTGCATTCTTCCAGTTTGCTTTTTCCAGTTCGCTCTCCCAATGAGATTGGGTCACTTTTATTTTATTAACTGCTTTTCTTGCTTCACCTTGATTTATTGGTTCCTTTGGTTCATCACTTAAATCCAACGTTCCTTCATCATTATCATCTACCCAAGAATTTTTCTCTTGTGCAAATATTTCTGGATAATAACTCTTATTTCCTGTATATTCATTTGTTTCTCTATACTTTACACCTGAATCCTCTTCAATGTACTCGTGAAAATCCCATGTACTTAAATTCATTTTATCTTCTATATCTTCTATTTTTAGATTTTGTGCTGTTCCTTTTTCTGTTGAGTATAATTCTCTACATACTTTATCTATTAAATATACTGCATTGTTATATCCGTTGTATCCAGCTAAATATATCCTTGATCTTGGAGTTTTCTCACTTATTAATCTTATTCGTCCATCTTTTATGTCTAATACTCGCCATTTTAATTCTTCCTTTTCTAATGGATATTTGTCACTATATATTTTTCCACTATTATTTGCAGTATACTCACTAAAGCCTGAATATGTTTCCAAGTCGTCATACAGCTTGTTTATTTCGGATTCTCCTACGCTACTTTCCGCTACATATTTTTCATAGTCTACGTAGTCTCCTACTTGTAATTCTGAAATTTCTCCTTCATATGTTATATTTCCATTTTTATCTTGTCCCCATTTTGATGGTTCATCACTTTGATTTTCTGATGGATTACCTTTTAAGTATTCATCTAAAGAGTCATACCATGTGTCTCCAATTTTTATTCTCCCCGTGAGCAAATCTCTTTCTGCAATTTGGGCTTCTTCTGTTCTTGTTTTTGCTTCTTGTGCTTTACTTATTAAGCCTCCATTTAATGCTACACTTATTGTTACTGCCACTAATATTAGCATTACTATTATTGTTATTATTAGGGCTATTAAGGTGATACCTTTGTCATCTACTTTTTTGTGCATTTTTGTTTTTTCTTTCATATGTGTTTTCCTCTCTTTCATTGGTTTTAATCAGTTAAATTTTCTATTGCTACATATATAATATATATGTTGAACAATATATTTTTATGTCTATTTCAATTTATATATCTATAATATATTATCTTCTGCAAACTGTCAACATTTTTTGACTATTTGTTACATATTTGTAATATGTTTCACAAATCCAAATTCAAAAACCAAAAAGTGTTTAAAAATATATAAGTATAAAATGCTGCAAATACGCCTTGTAAGAGCTTTCCTACGATATAAGGCTTAATAGAAATTTTTGCTTTCGACGTTATACTTAAAATTTGAAGTGTTATAGAAATTCCTCCAAATCCAAGCAAAAATGCACAAATTATTATATTTATTGAAATAGATTTATTATTAATCATTGCTATATTGCATACTCCATTAGTAAGCTCTAATAGTCCAGTTATAATACCTTCAGAATAAGATGCTGGAATACCTATGGCATTAAGAACAGGATTTATAAAATCTGAAACAGTATGTAAAATGCCACTGCTTTTGAATATTGATATTATTACAGAGAATAAAACAATAAATCCACCAATTAAAAATATAGTATTAATTGCACTCATTATGGAATTTGCTAAAATTTCTCCCAAATTTGATAATGAAATCTTAGAAGGCATAGCATTAGAATTTTCTTTAAGCAATGCAGTTCTTTTTTTTCTGCTTTTCCACCATCTAAACAAAAATCCCACTGTAAGACAAGCTAAAATGTGCGTAACAAACAACAAGATTCCTGTATTTGTATCTTTGAATAGCCCTATACCTACAGTGCCTATTATAAAAAGTGGTCCAGAGTTATTAGTAAATGCAATTAATCTTTCGGCCTCTTCATTAGTGCAAATTCCTTGACTTTTAAAACTTGAAACTATTTTTGCACCCATTGGATAGCCACTCACAATACCCATTATAAAAGGAAAAGCTCCTTCGCCGGGTACATTAAAGATTGGTCGCATAAATTTATTTAACAACTTTCCTAAAATTGAAATAACATTAGTATATCCGCAAAAGTTCTGTTGCAATAAAAAATGGAAGTAAAGATGGAACAACAGAATTAGCCCATAAAGCGAGTCCGTTTTTAGCATACGAAAGGTTTGAATTAGAAAATATTAGTAAGAAAATAGTGAATAAACAAATGCAGGTAGGAATAAAAATTTTTTTTAATTTAAAAACAAATATTTTCATTTTATACATGCTCGCACCTCTAAAACATATATATTAAATATATAAAAATATATGTTATGAATTATTTAAATAATATATTAATAGTAGACAAAGTGTAAAAATAATGTTATAGTATTGAGAGTACTGAATCTATAGAAAGGATTGCAAAATGGAAGAGAATTATAGTAAAGCAATAGAGATATTAAAAACATATCATCAAGAGCATATTATAGAATACATAGATAGAGCTAATACAAAATTAAAAAACGAGTTAATAAAGCAAGTATTATCAATAGATTTTGATGAATTAAACGAATTATATGAAAAAACATTTGAAGAATTATTTGTAGATTTAGAAGAATTGAGCCCAATTTCAGGAGTTAATCCAGATAAATTGAGCAAAGAAAAATTAGAAGATTACGAAAAAGTAGGAGTGGAGATAATAAAAAACAACAAATTTGCAGTTGCAACGATGGCAGGTGGACAGGGAACAAGACTTCGGATATCCAAAGGCTAAAGGTACATACAAAATTAATTTTGCAAATGAAAGTAAATATCTATTCGAAATAATAATAGATACATTAAAAAGAGCAAATAAACAATATAATGTTATTATACCTTGGTATATTATGACTAGCAACGAAAATAATAAAGAAACAGTTAGCTTTTTAGAAAAACATGATTATTTTGGATATCCAAAAGAATATGTGTATATATTTGAACAAGGCAAATTGCCTTTGTTAGATGAGAATGGTAAATTATTAATTGGTAAAAATGGAAATATAAAAGAGGCCTCAAATGGAAATGGGGGAATATTTAATTCTATGCTAAAAAAAGGAGCCATAAGTGATATGGATAAAAGGGGCATAGAATGGCTATTTATAGGGTCTGTAGATAATATATTGCAAAAACATGTAGATGTTTTATTATTGGGATTGACAGCATCAAGAGGGAATAATATAGGTACTAGAACTGTTCTAAAAAGAAGCCCTCAAGAGAAAGTTGGAGTTCTTTGCAGACAAAATAAAAGGGTTAGAGTAATAGAATATACTGAGCTGCCTGATGATATTGCTAAAATTACAGATGAAAATGGTGAGTTGGTTTTTGGAGAATCACATATCATGTGTAATTTATTTAATATAAATGCTGTAAAAAGAGCTAGTACAAAGGAACTTGAGTATCATATAGCATTTAAAAAAAGTAATTATTTAGATAAATATGGCAATTTAGTAGAACCAAAAAAAGAAAACGTATATAAATTTGAAAAATTTATTTTTGATAGCTTTAAACTATTTGACGATATTGCAATACTTAGAGGAAAAAGAGAAGAAGATTTTGCCCCTGTAAAGAATAAAACAGGAGAAGATAGTCCAGAAACTGCCAAAAAACTATACGAAAACTATTGGAAAAAGAGAAAAAATATGGTATAGTAATAATATGTTATGTTATTTTTTATAATAGATACAAAAATTCAAAGAATTTTTGGGGAGGAGCATAAATGGACTCAAATAAAACTAGAGGCAGGAGATATGACGAAAAACCAAAATTGAATATTAAAAAAGTGTTAGGAGTAATTATTGCTTTAGCAGTAGTAATTATGATTATCATATCAATTGTCAATATAGTAAAAAACAGCAATAAAAAGGTAGAAGTAAAAAATTATTTATATTATACAGCATATCAAAATGGTAAGTTTGGAGTAATAAATAATTATGGAGAAACAGTTATAGAGCCAACTTACGACGAAATGGTTATAGTACCAAATAAATCTAAAGCTATATTTATATGTGTATACGATATTGATGATACAAACGGAACATATAAAACAAAGGTTATCAACGAAAAAAATGAAGAAATTTTAACAGGTTATGATAAAATAGAAGCTATAGATAATTCAGATTCAAAACATAATATTTGGTATGAAGACAATGTATTAAGAGTAAGCAAAGATGGCAAATATGGAATGATAGATTTTGAAGGAAAAGAACTTCTTCCATGTGAATATAGCCAAATAAAAGCATTAGATGGAACTACAAACAATTTTATTGTAAAAAAAGACGATAAGGTTGGGCTAGTAAATGAAAAGGGACAGATAATAATAAAGACAGAATATAAGAATATACGTACATTAAAAGAAGGATATAAAGAGCAATACATAATTATAAATCAAGATAATAATTATGGAATAATCAGTACAAATGGAACAGTTGTAATTGAGCCAACATATCAAGAAATAAAATATTTAGGAAGTTCAACTATATTCGGAATAAAACAAGATGATACATGGAAATTATTTGATACACAAGAAAACAAAGTTTTAATAGATTCTGGATATGAAGATTTTGTAGAAGTAAAATCTGACAATATAGTAGTAAAAAAAGATGGAAAATACGGTATTGTAAATAAAGCTAATGAGGTTAAAATAGAGCCACAATACGAAGATTTAAAATACGCCTTTTCTATTTACTATATAGCAAAAAAAGACGGAAAATATGGTATCATTAACTTAGAGAATGAAACAATAAAAGAATTTGAATATCAAAGTATGACATATATTGAAAATGGTGGATTTATTGAGGCTGATAAAACAGATACAGAAACTGTTATATTAGATAACAATTTAGGTCAAAAAATTAGTGGAATAGTATCAGAAATAAATACTGATATAGGTTATATTAAAGTATTTACTAATGACGAATACAAATATTATAACTTTAAACTAGAAGAGAAAAAATCATCAGACTTATTAACAGCAAATACATTATTCTTAAGTAAAAAAGATGGAAAATATGGGTATGTAGATAAATCAGGTAATGTAATAGTAGATTATATTTATGATGATGGAACAGAGCAAAATTCAAATGGATTTTCAGCTGTAAAAAAAGACGGAGCATGGGGAAGTATAGATAAAATAGGAGCTGTTTGCCAAGATTTAGTAGTTAATTTAGATAACAATATATATAGAGATTTTATTGGAACATGGCATTTAAATGATAGTGGACTATACTATCAAAAATAAATTAGAAAAGGGGGAAGTATACCCCTTTTTTCTAAAACTAAAGAAGGTAAAATTAATGGAACTAAAGTTAAAATATCAATATACATATTTTATAAAACCATTTTTAATTAAAGAAAACAAGTACGAAAAATATTTATTTAGTTTAATAAATAATAAAAATTTTAAACTAAAAATATTTGAAAAGGAAAGAGATATTAATTTATATACATATTTTATTCAAAATACAAGAGAATACTTTTTTCCAACATTTTCTTTAAATAGAAATGAGATAAGTAATTTTGATAAATTAAATAATAAAGTAAAGGCAAAGATTTTATCTAAATATCATTGTAATATTTTTGAGTATAATCTTGAAAAAAAGGCACAAGGCAAGATTAATGAAGAAAACGGAATATTTTTTAATATTGATAAAATGGAGATAATTTGTTTTGATACAGGAGAGTGCTTTTTTGCAATAAAAACTAATATAGAAAATAGCGATAAATTCTCTGACCTATTAAATTTTAATTATAGATTTAAGGAAATAAATTCTGATTATGCAAAATTAAAAGATTTTACAAATATAAAAATACAAACAGATAAGTTCGGCAGTATGAGTGAACTATCAGATTTTATAGATAATATAATAGGTGTAAATAATAATACTAAAGAATTAAAATCCATTGATTTATATAATAAAAGATTTTTCGTTTATACTTATTCATGCATAGACCAAGATGATTGGAATACAGAAGATGATTTTAAAGATTTACAAAGTGACTTTTTAAAATATAGTAATGTATTATCAAACAACAATACTTTAGATTTTACTACTAGTGAATTTGATAAAACAATACAAATGATAGAGCAATTTAAATATTCAAGGTTTGGATTTACAAAATATAGTGCAAGTTTAATGACTTCTAGCATCGAAATTAGTAATTATACTACATTATTATTTGATTATGAAAATGAATATTTTTATACCTTAATTATTAGCTTATATCAACGAATTTTCTTAAAAAGGCTAGAAGATAAATTTAAGAGTAAAAAAGATATTAATAATGTAAGAGATAAATTTACAAAATTTACAAAACAAATATGGTTAAGCGAGATTACAAATTCATCAATTGGAACTGTATTTTATAATAAGTGGAAAGAAATATTCGAACTTCAAGAGATATATGATGAGATAAAAAATAAATACGACATAATATATAAAGAGTCTAATATAGAAAGTAATAATAAGGTTAATAAGATAATATTGGTAATTTTAGCAATATCTTTATTGCTAAATCTGATTAATTTTATTGCTTTGTTTAATCTAGGAGGATAACATGAGAGTGCTTTGCGGAACAGACATAATAGAAATAAACAGAATAAAAGAATCGATAGAAAGATCAGGTAGCACTTTCACAAATATGATATTTACCCAAAATGAAATAAAATATTGTGAAAGTAGAAGAGGTGCAAAATATACACATTATGCAGGTAGATTTGCAGCAAAAGAAGCCATATTTAAAGCAGTTTCATCACTTCTAAAAAATAAATTTGATATTTCTTGGCATAATGCTGAAGTTATTAATGATGAAAATGGAAATCCAAAGGTTAAATTTTTAAATATAAAATTTGATGAAATAAAGGATATAGATATATCAATATCACATTGCAAAGAGTATGCTGTTGCAACGGTAATATTAATTACAGAAAAAGAGGAGTAGAGATGGAATTTTTTGATTCACATGCACACTATAATGATGAAAAGTTTGATGATGATAGAGATGAATTAATAAAAGAAATATATAAAGATGGGATTACAAAAATAGTTAATGCTGCATACAGCCTAGAATCTTCTAAGAAAGCTTTAAAAATAGCCGAAAATTATGATTTTATGTATGCAACAGCAGGAATTTCACCAAATGATATAGATGATTTTGAAGAAAGCAATTTAAACGAAATAGAAAAATTAGCAAAAAATGAGAAGGTAGTTGCAATTGGAGAAATAGGACTAGATTATCATTGGAACACAGAAAATAAAGAATTGCAAAAACATGTATTTAAATCCCAAATAGAAATAGCAAATAGATTAAATCTTCCTATTGTAATACATACAAGAGAGGCAATTTATGATACATTAGATATTATAAAAAATAATAAATGTAATAAAAATGGAGTATTTCATTGCTGTCCTTTAAATGTAGACTTAGTAAGAGAGGGCTTGAAATTAGGATTTTATATATCGTTTGCAGGACCTATAACATTTAAAAATTCTAAGAATGCAGATGAAGTAATAAAAATGGTACCACTAGATAAAATATTAATAGAAACAGATTCTCCGTATCTTTCGCCAGAGCCACTTAGAGGCAAAAGAAATGATTCTAGAAATGTAAAATATATGGCACAAAAAATAGCCGATATAAAAAATATGAGCTTAGAGCAAATAGCAAAAGCAACATACAATAATGCCAAAGAAATATTTGAAATTTAAAAATGGATTTTGAATTAAAATTCAAAATCCATTTTTACGTCGCTTTGGTCTTAATTATTAAAATCAACTTTTACATTTTTTCTAGCTTCGTCGCTTTCAGCTTTAAATAACTCTTCAGGTTTGAAATTAAACATTGAAGCAATTATATTAGTAGGAACAACTTCTAACTTTGTGTTATACATTGTAACACTATCATTGTAAAATTGTCTTGAAAAAGATATTTTGTTTTCTGTATTTTGTAATTCTTGTTGTAACTCAGAAAAATTTTGACTAGCTTTTAAATCTGGATAATTTTCAGAAACAGCCATAATAGTTTTTAAAGCACCAGATAATTGATTATCAAGTTCAGCCTTTTCTGCTACGCTTGAGGCACTAGCCCAAGAAGTTCTAAGCTCAGTAACTTTTGTTAAAACTTCATTTTCGTGTTTCATATAACCCTTTACTGTTTCGATTAAATTTGGAATTAAATCAAATCTTCTTTGTAATTGAACATCAATTTGACTCCATGAATTTTTAACTTTTTGTCTTAATCTAACTAAATTATTATACATACCAATTATCACTAAGACTAACAAGACTAATATTACGACAATAGCAATAACTATACCCATAATTAAACCTCCTAAATTATCAATAATTTTATAAACTTAATTATATCACAGTAAAAATAACATAGCAATAAATTAATTAAACAAATTTATATTATATGAAAAAAATAAAAATTTATTTATTTTTTTATTTTAATTAATAAGAATATTTTGGTACAAGCTGAATATAATAGGGTATAGAGCATTTAAAGAAAATAATTACAAGTTTGACAAAATTTTGAAATAATAGTATAATATAAGAGGTGTCTTGAGGAGGGATTTATGAATAAAGTAAAAAGTACATCAATATCTTACAGGAAGGTAATGGCAATAAGTGTAGTTTTTATATTAATCTTAGGGATATCAGTAATAGCAGGAAATATAAAACCTAAAAACGTGAAAATAAAATTCTCAAACAATCACGAAATTATGGTTTTAACATCAAAAACAAAAGTATCTGAAATATTAAAAGATAATCATATAATGTTATCGTCAGACGAAACAGTTATACCAGCTTTAGAAGAAGA
>CANRGU010000027.1 GCA_947630255.1 uncultured Clostridia bacterium
CAATTAAAAGTCATTTGAAAAATGTATATAAACACACAAAAAATACTAAAAAAAATGTGAGATAATACATAAAAGTGATTTGAAAAATGTGATAAAATTATAAAAAGTTGTTTGATTTTTGTGAAAATGCAAACCAGTATCATATTATATCCGCAGGTTCACTTTTAGGAGTATCAATACATGAAGGAGTATCATTTCCAGTTGGAAAAGTGGATTTTTTAAACTTAACTCCATTAAGTTTTTTTGAATTTATGAAAGCTATTGGAGAAGAAGAATTATTACAATTATTGAAAAACGATGATTTTGATATGATGAATGTGTTTAGTTCTAAATTAAAAGAATACTTAAAACTTTATTTTTATATAGGTGGAATGCCAGAGGCAGTAAACTCTTATATAGAAGATAAAGATTTATTAAAAGTTCGTAAGATACAAAAAAGATTATTAGATGCATATGAACAAGATTTTTCAAAACATGCTCCAAGTAATATAGTACCAAGAATTAGAGCTTTGTGGAATAATATACCTACGCAACTTGCAAAAGAAAATAAAAAATTTATATATGGTTTAGTTAGAGAAGGTGCTAGAGCTAGAGAATATGAAATAGCATTATCATGGCTTATAGATTGTGGACTTATATATCAAGTCAATAGGGTAAATACAAGTAAAGTTCCATTATCCGCATATCAAGATTTTAACGCATTTAAATTATATTTATTAGATGTTCGGATTATTATCTGCTATGTCTGGAATTGATGAAAAAACTATTTTAGAGGGAAACGAAATATTTGAAGAATTTAAGGGAAGTTTAACAGAACAATATGTTTTGTGCCAATTAAAACAATGCACGGAGTTAGATATTTTTTATTGGGCATCTGATACTGGAATGTCAGAAATAGACTTTATAACACAAATAGGAAAAAATAATATTCCGATAGAAGTAAAAGCAAGTGAAAATTTACAAGCAAAAAGTTTAAAAATATTTGTACAAAAATATAATACAGTTATAAATGTGAGAACATCTATGTCTGATTACAGGAAAGAAAAATGGGTTATAAATATACCACTTTACGATATAGGTAATATAGAAGAAATCATTACTAAAAATGAGTAAAAGTTATTCCAAAAAATTATATTTTTATGTATTCTTGAATAAAAGTCACAAAATAAAACCTCTAACATAAAATAAATAAAAAAGTTGGAGGTTTATCTTTTATGAATAATTACGAAATAATGATGAATGGAAATGTTAAAATAGGAGAATTTGCGCCAGATTTTGAAGCAGTAACAACAATGGGAAATATAAAGCTTTCGGATTATAAAGGAAAGTGGCTTATTTTGTTTTCACACCCTCGGTGACTTTACTCCCGTCTAATCTTACAATTTGGGGAAATGTAAAAAAGTCTGATATTGCTTAATTTTCTTTAATAGGAAACTCTAAAATAGAATAAAAATGGAACAGAATCGATTGTGAGGAGGTTAATTGGAAAGAAAAGAGGTAAATGAAAAAATTTATATCTATCAAAATTAGGTATATGAATTAGAAAAAAATAAAATTAATTAAATATTAATAAATTTGTTCATAATTAATTCATTTTTAAATTGTATAATATAAAAGTCAAATAAAAATTCAGTGAAAGGAGTCATTGTATGCAAAAGTTTGGAAAAGCAATTTGCAAACACAGAAGATTAATTCTAATAATTGTTTTACTACTATTAATTCCTTCTATCATGGGAATTAAAGCAACTAGAATCAATTATGATATATTAGTTTATCTTCCAGATGATGTAGAAACTTTAAAGGGAGAAAATATATTATCAGAAGATTTTAATATGGGAGCATTTTCAGTAGTATTGCTAGAAGATATGGAAACAAAAGATATATTAAAATTGGAAGATGAATTTAAAAAATTAGATAATGTAGAAAAAGTAGCAAGTATTGCGGATGTTATAGGTACAGGAATACCAGAAGAAATGATACCTGATGACATAAAAGACAAAATATATAAAGACAATGAAACTATTATGTTAGTTACATTCAAAGATAAAATATCAGAAGATACTACTATGGAAACAGTAGAAAAATTAAGAGAAATGACAGGTAAGCAGTGCAAAATAAGTGGAATGACAGCAACAGTGTTAGATACAAGAGATTTATCAGCTTCAGAAATAGTTATTTATATTGTAATAGCCGTAATCTTATGTTTAATTATATTAGAGCTAGCACTAGACTCATATATTGTACCAATTTTATTACTATTAAATATAGGCTTAGCAATTTTATATAATATGGGAAGTAATGTATTTTTAGGACAAATTTCTTACATAACTAAGGCAATAAGTGCAGTATTGCAACTTGGAGTAACAATGGATTTTGCTATTTTCCTATATCATAGCTATATGCAAGAAAAAGAAAAAATAAAAGATAATGATGAAGCAATGGCAAATGCTATTGGAAAAACATTACTATCTGTAGTAGGAAGTTCTCTTACAACAATAGCAGGATTCTTAGCATTATGTAGTATGAATCTAACTTTAGGAAAAGATATAGGTTTAGTAATGGCAAAAGGTGTATTATTTGGAGTTATTTGTGTTGTAACAGTTCTTCCGGCTATGATACTAGAGTTAAATGGTTTAATTGAGAAAACAAAGCATAAAGAAATATTCCCTAAATTTACAAGAGTTAGAGATTTTATAGTTAAGCATTATAAAGCATTTGCTATATCTTTTATTATAATTTTACCAATAGCATTCTATGGTTATAAAAATACAGATGTTTATTATAACTTAGATAAATCATTACCAACGTCATTAGAAAGTGTAACAGCAAATACTGAATTAAAAGAAAAATTCAATATGGTATCAATGGAATTATTATTAATTGATAAAAATGTTCCAGATTATAAAGTAAATGATATGCTAAATGAAATAGAAAATTTAAATGGTATTGAATGGACTTTGGGATATTCAAAAGTAGCAGATTTAGGAATTCCAAAAGATACTATACCAGATGAGATAAAAGAAATTTTCCAAAGTGATAAATATCAAATGATTATAATAAATTCAAAATATGAAATGGCAACAGACGAGTTAAATGAACAAGTAACAAAAATAAATGAAATTATAAAGAAATATGATGATAAGGCTATTCTTGCAGGTGAAGGACCTCTAATGAAAGACCTAGTAGAGATTAGTGATCATGATTTTAACAGCGTAAATACAGTATCAATAGGAATTATATTTGTAATCATGATAATTGTTTTAAAATCAATATCATTACCTGTTATATTAATTGCAGTAATTGAGTTTGCTATATTTATTAATATGGGAATACCTTATTACACAGGTACTGTACTTCCATTCATTGCATCAATTGTAATAGGAACAATACAATTAGGAGCTACAATTGACTATGCAATATTAATCACAAATAAATATATAACTGAAAGAAAAAACGGAAAGGACAAGAAAAGTGCTATTACCGAAGCTCTTGGAACATCTATAAGTTCTATTGCTGTAAGTGGACTATGTTTCTTTGGAGCAACATTTGGAGTAGGTATGTACTCAAAAATAGAAATGATAGGTTCTTTATGCACTTTAATGTCAAGAGGAGCGATTGTTAGTATGATTTGTGTTATAGCTATATTGCCATCGTTCTTAATGATTTTTGATAAACTAATTTGTAAAACAACAATAGTAATGAAAGTAAAAAATTAAATAGAAAGGATTTGATTTAAGATGAGTAAAAAGATGATTACAAAAATAACTTCAAGTATTGTATTATTATGCACAATGTTTACATATACAGTACCAGTATTAGCTTTTACAAAAGATGAAACAGTTTATTCTAAAATAAATTCAAATGGAGAAACTTATAGTACAATAGTAAATGACCATATAAAAAATGTTGGACAGGAGCAATTAATCAATGACATTTCTGATTTATTAAATATAAAAAATGTAAATGGAGATGAAGAATTTTCACAAAATGGAAATGAGTTAGTTTGGAGTGCAAACGGAAGTGATATATATTATCAAGGAGAATCACAAAAAGAATTACCAATAGAATGTAATCTAAAATATGAGTTAGAAGGAGAAGAAATTACTGCTGAAAATTTAGCAGGAAAAAGTGGAAAAGTAAAAATAACAATAGAGTATGTTAATAAAGATGAACATATAGTTAATGTAAATGGGAAAAATGAAAAATTATATACACCATTTGTAGTAATTTGTGGGACAATTCTAGATAATGAAATTCACAAAAATATAGAAATAACAAATGGAAAATTAATTGACAATGGAAATAAAACAGTAGTGATTGGAATGAGTTTGCCAGGTATGCAAGAAAGTTTAAATATCTCAAAGGACAAAATAGACATTCCAAATACAGTAGAAATAACAATGGATGCTACTGACTTTGAATTAAATAACATAGTAACATATGTAACACCAAAAGTGTTGGAAGAAAGTGATTTAGAGATATTTGACAAAATATATGAAATCTATGGTAAAGTAAATACATTACAAAGTTCAAGTAAGCAATTAGTTGATGGAGCAAGCACATTAAAAGATGGAGCAAATACATATAATGAAAAATCACAAGAATTCAATAATGCTATGAAGCAAATTTCAAATGGTGTAAAATCTGCTAATCAAAGTTATTCTCAAATTGATGATGGTATTAGTTCATTAAGTCAGGGAAGTTCAGATTTAAAATCAGGTGCAGAAAAATTAAACTCCGGAATTAATGAATTAAATTCTCAACTAACTAATCTACCTGAAAGTGTAGGAGCATTATATGAAGGAAGTTTACAAATATTAGATGGATTAAATACTGATAAATCTACTGGAAAAATTGGCTTAGTAGATGGAGTAAATAGTATAATTTCTTCACTAAAAACAACAACAGCAGGTCTGGAAGAAGCATTAGAAAAATCAATAAATGGAAGTGATAGTACAATAACTATTTTAAAGGAAAACAATTTAACTTTAAATGCAACATTAAAAATATTAGAACAAAATGAGGAAGAAAATTCATCAGAAATAGAAGAAATAACAAAACAAATAGAAACAAATAATAAACTAATTGAAACATATGAAGCACAAAAAGAAGAAGCAGAAGGTAAATTAGCTATAATAAAACAAAAATCAAAATTAAGTGAAAGTTCTTTAGAAAGTGTTCAAAAAGGAATTACGACTATCCA
Organism: uncultured Clostridia bacterium; assembly: GCA_947630255.1. GTDB lineage: Bacteria > Bacillota > Clostridia > TANB77 > CAG-508 > CAG-452. The sequence goes on from CANRGU010000027.1 coordinate 5,204, forward strand.
AGATGCAATTAAAGAAATAGTAGGAGGTTTGGGAAAACTAAATACTGCTTCTAAAAAATTGCCAAGTGCATTATCACAATTATCGAACGGATCTAAATCTTTAGCAGAAGGTACTAAAACTTTATCAGTAGGTGCTTCAACTTTAAGTATAGGTTCTAAAGATATGAAACAAGGATTAAATAAATTAGATACTGGTGGAACAAAATTAGGAACAGCAAGTAACCAATTAACAGATGGTGCAAATACTTTGGCAGAAGGTGTAACTACATTAGCGGAAGGCATTACTAAATTTGATAAAGAAGGAATAGAAACAATTTGCAATTATATAAATGGTGATTTAAAAGATGTTACAGCAAGAATAGAGAAATTACAAGAATTATCAGAAGAATATAATAACTTTACAATGCTAAATGATAGTAATCTAGGTAACGTTAAATTTATTATGATAATGGATAGTATAAAAAAATCAGAGGAAAATAAGCAAGAAGTTATCTTTGAAGAAGACAAAACAAAAAATAATTAATAATTTGCTAATTAAAAATATATGAAGCATAAATATAGGAGTGGATATAAAATACCTCCTTTTGTTAAAATTCACTCCTATCTATATCCTGTGAGGTGAAAAATGTTTAATATTTTAATTGTAGAAGATGATAAAAATTTAAGAAAATTAATTGTAACATGCTTAAAAAAGAATAACTATAACACTTATGAAGCATTTAATGGAAATGAAGCACTAGAAGTGCTAGATCAAAATTATGTTGATTTAATAATAAGTGATGTTATGATGCCAGAAATGGATGGGTTTCAGTTAATAAAAGAATTGAGAGATTGTAAATATAAGACTCCTATTTTATTAATTACAGCCAAGAGCGATATAAAAGACAAAAAACAAGGCTTTCTATTAGGGGCAGATGACTATATGGTAAAACCAATAAATATAGAAGAATTACTTTTAAGAGTACATGTGCTGTTAAGAAGAAGTCAAAGTGCAAATGAAAGAAAAATAAGGGCAGGAGATTTAATTCTGGACTATGACCAATTAAGTGTTACTAAAAAAGGAAAAGTATATTTTCTAGCACAAAAAGAATTTCTACTATTATATAAATTGCTAAGTACACCTGATACAATTTTTACAAGACAAGAGTTAATAGAAGAGATTTGGGGGTTAGAAAGCGAATCAGATTATAGAACAATAGATGTTCATATAAAGAGAATTAGAGAAAAAATGTATGATGTCCATGATTTTGAGATTGTTACAATTAGAGGAGTTGGATACAAAGGCATAATACATGGGAAAGGATAAATATGTTTGAAAAAATTTTTGGAAAGAAAAAATCTATACAAAGAGGACTTATTAGGGATATTATAATTGAAAATGCAATTGTACTAATAGCAACTATTATAGGATTCTTTTTAATAGTAGATAATCAAGCATTTAACAGATTAGTACAAATTGAATTAACTTCTGGAGAAGAAATCGAAGAAATTATTACAATTATTAGAAGAGCAATTCTTTTATTAGTTTTAAATTCAATCTTTATTAGTGCAGTAATTGTAAGAATTACATCTAAAAAGATGCTATTACCCATAACAAAGTTGTCAAGTGCAGCCAAAAAAGTAGCAGCTGGAGATTTTAGTATAAAATTAGAAACATATAGAGAGGATGAAGTAGGCGAACTAACTAACAATTTCAATGATATGGTAAAGGATCTAAGAAGTATAGAGAGTCTGCAAAAAGAATTTGTAGATAATGTATCACACGAAATAAAGACACCTATAACTTCAATACAAGGATTTGCACAATTACTTAGAGATGATAACATATCTAAAGAAGAAAAAAATGAATATATTGATATTATTGAGGAAGAATCAAATAGATTATTGAATTTATCAACCAATATGCTTAAACTTTCAAAATTACAAAATCAAAACAAAATAACAAACATAGAACAAATAGATATTTCTGAACAAATACGAAAGGCTATTTCATTATTAGAGCCAAAGTGGAGAGAAAAAGCAATAGTATTTAATATAAGTATGGAGGAAAAATATTTTTTTGGCGATGAAGATTTAATATTTCAAGTATGGATTAATTTATTGGAAAATGCTATAAAATTTTCAAAACAGAATGGGAAAATTGATATTAATTTAAAAGAAGAAGATAATTGGATAGAGATTAGAATAAAAGATTATGGAATAGGAATGGATGAGGATGAAAAAAGAAAAATCTTTACAAGATTTTATCAAATAGATAAATCACATTCTGCTAAAGGAAGTGGACTAGGTTTAGCAATTGTAAAAAGAATTATAGAGCTATCAAAAGGAAAAATAGAAATAGAAAGCAAAAAAAATGTAGGAACTACAGTTATTATTAAATTACCAATAGAAAAGGAAGAAAGTGAAATATTAGTTGTATAAGAGGAGAATTAAGTTTAAAAAATTATGGAGGAAAAAATGAATACAGAATATACAAAAAAACATGCGGTAACATATACAGAAGAAATAACAGAGGAGATTGCAGAAGAGATAACACGAAAGGTAAAAGTGATATTATCAAAAAGATCAGCTTTGCATAGAAGATTAGTAGAGGCTTTCCCAGAAATGAAAATGAAAATTAATCAGAAAATCAAAAAAAGGATAAAAAGATAAAATTGGAGGAAAATAAGATGAAAAATTATTTAAAAAAATCAGGATGGGTAGATATATTAGTATCTATAATATTTGCTATAATAGGTATATTTATGATAGTAAAAACAGATTTAACAATTAAAATAATATCTTATGTTTTAGGTGGAATATTTATTGCTATTGGAATTGTTAAAAGCATAGATTATTTTTTATCAAAAGGAAAATATGATTTTTATAATTATGATTTGATTTATGGAATAATCGCAATTATAATTGGATTTGTTACTATATTTTGTAGTGGTTTAATAGAGTCTATGTTTAGAATTATGATAGCGCTTTGGATAATATATAGTGGACTTGTAAGATTGTCGTTGTCATTAAAGTTACACGCAGCACAGATAGATATGTGGAATGTATCACTAATATTATCAATTATAATGATAATTGGTGGCATATATATATTATTCCAAAGTGGATCATTAATTTTAACCATAGGAATAATAATGCTAGTATATTCAATAATTGATTTAATCGAAAGTGCAATTTTTATAAAATATGTAGATGAATTATTATAGTATAATGGTCAGACAAAATAGAAGGTAAAAGATATTTAGAGAAAATAGCAAATAAATACAAAACACAAAAGATAAGAGTGGGAGGACATTCTATTCAGCAACAACAGTAGAATCTAAAATTCAAAAAAGAATTATTAAAGTATATAATTATGATGGACCAGGATTTAATCAGAAAATTGCTAGGCAATATTTAAAAGAACCAATAATTGACAAAATAGAAACATACTTTCCACAAGAATCAATGAACAAAGAAAAATATTCATAGATACAATTTTTGAATTGTTTTATTCAACAGAAGTAAATACTTTTGGAGAAATGAATCAAAATTTAGTAAATAATATATCTTCTATATTAAAAAAATATGGAGAAATTTCAAAAGAAGATAAAAAAATAATGATAGCAATGATAAAGTTACTAGTAAAAGAAGGCTTTTATGAAACTTTGAGTTTTTATGGGTATGATAGAAATAAACGAAACTTGAAAGCATTAAGTAAGTTATAGGGAGATTAAAAAATCAATATGAGTATATTTAATTGGTATTAAAATTAAATAAATTTTAAGTGCAATTAGAATTCCATGAAAAAAACAAATCAAAAACACAGTGAAGGTAAGAAATGGGGTGACCAGGAGTCACCTTGTTTTTTTATTGGTATCCAGCTAAAAACTACGCTTTTAGGCAGTTTGTGGGAGTCGGAGCGACTTCCTGTTCCTGCAAATTTGAAAAATTTGAAAAACTTTTGAGAATATGTCCGATTTTAAAGATTAAAAGAGACCTATATAGTTAGAGATTAAATTGAAACATTTGATAAAAAAATTTAGACTTATATAAAATGGAGGTGATGATATATTGAATAATATTTTTCTTTTATAATATTAGTTATTTAAAAAAAGTAATTAGACTAAAAGAGATATTTGTGTATTTCTTTTTGCATAATATTTATAGAGAAATATTATGGAGGAGTTTGAATTAATGAAAATTACTTCTTGCGAAATAACAAATCAAAAATATATACAAATTTATTTAACCAAAGAAGAATTAGAAAGTAAAGAAACCAAAGAAGTAATTGAAAAGTGTAATAAAGAGAAATGTAGTTTAGCTATTTTCGTAACAGGAAAAGAGAATTATCCCGAGATTCTTGAAAAAATTGTTACGAAACAAGTGGAATTAATGAGCAATGTATGCTAACATGAGCAAGCAAGCAATATCAGGCGGTAAGGAGGAAAAAATGACAGTTGTAGGATATTGTAGATTGAGTCGTGATGAAGATAAAGAAAATTACGCAAGTATAGAAGAACAAAAAAGAATTATTAAAGATTATGCAAGTTCTCGTAATTGGTTTATCACAGATGATGATTTCTACATAGATGACAATGTTTCGGGATATACTCTTAATAGACCTGAATTTTCAAAAATGATTGAAAGAGTGAAAGGAGGAAAAATTGATGTAGTTATAGCGAAAGATTTATCAAGAATAGGCAGAAATAATGGACGAGTATTAGTTTTAATAGATGAATTTAAAAATATGCAAAAAAATTTAATATTAGTATCAGAGATGGGAGGAACTTATGATGTTTTAAATGATAGAGATGATACTATTGGAATTACAACTTGGTTTAATGAAAGATATGTAAAAGATTGTTCAAGAAAAACAAGAGATCATATGTATTCTAAGCAAAAATCTGGAAGACTAATAATGGGAAACTATTATGGATATATAAAAGATAAAGAAGATATAACAAAATTATATGTTGATGAAGATATAAGACCTGTAATTAGATTAATATTTAAATTATATACTGAAGAAGGTCTTGGTAGAAAAAAGATTTGTGATATATTAAATAGTAAATACAATTACCCAACCCCATCTGTATATTATCAAAATAAACATTTAGAAAGAGGAAGAATTTATAAACATCCAGTGCAAAAATTATGGTCTACTTATATGATAAGTAATATATTGAATAATGATGTGTACTGCGGAACACTTAGAACTCATAAGAAAAAAACTATTTCTATAAGGGGAAGAGCAATAAAACTTCCAGAAGAAGAACATTTTATATTTGAAAATCATCATGAAGCAATCATTTCAAAAGAAACATTTAAATTAGCACAAGAGATACGAAAACGAAAAGCAGCTACTAAAAGCACATCAGGCACAAGAAAAAGAAATTATATTTTTTCAGGATTTTGTAGATGTGGAGATTGTGGTTTTGGTGTATCAGGTATAACAATAACAAGAAAACAATCTCAAAAAGGATATGAATGTTCACAATATAGAACTTATGGCAAAACAAGGTGTAAATGCCATGAAATAAAAGAAATAGATATGCTTATCCATGTTAAAGAATTTCTAAAATTTACAAAAGAGCAGTACATAGAAGAAATTAGAAAAATAGAAATTGCTAAAACTAATAATAAAACAAATAACAAAGAAAAAATTAAGATGCAAATAGAAAATTTAAAAGTTGAATATAAAGTATTGATAAGTCAAAAAATAAAGGATTTAGCAAGTAGCACGAATGAATATCAAAAAGATATGATTGAAAATACTTATAAAGAATTAGAAAAAGATAAAACTAATAGTATTGAACAATTACAAAAAATGCTAAAAGAGGAATCAGATATTTTAGCAAAAGAAAAAGTAAAAAAATTAAAAACAGCCATAGAATATTTCAATGATATAATTTCATCAAATGAACCTAATAAATATATTTTAGAATGTTTAATAGATAAAATATGGATTTATCATGATAAAACTGTAAAATTTGATTTAAAACCAGATATAGTAAAGCTACTTGAATAAAAGTTATTATTTAAAAAAATAAATCAATAAAAAGTTATTCCAGTACATCAAAATAAATTTTGAAAACAAAAAGTTATTCCAATACATCAAAATAACTTTACAAATAATTTATATTAATTTTGAATCATTAGATTATAGCTTTATTAAAAATGCAAAAGATTTAAATGATTATATAAAAAGTCTAGTAAAAGATAAAAATAAATATTATGTTTCTGATTTAGGAGTAAAGAAAATAAAAACAAATAGTAAGGAAATAAACTATTCTATGGCATTAGAAAGTATAGTTTATAGTGATTTATTGTCAAAAGGATATGAAGTATATATTGGAAAAACAAAAAAAGAAGAAGTAGATTTTGTAGCAACTAAAAATAAAGATTTTAAATATATACAAGTTTGCTATAAATTAGCTTCAGAGGAAACGAAACAAAGAGAATTTGGAGCATATAAAGGAATTAATGATTCATATCCTAAATATATTATATCGTTGGATGATGAAGATTACTCAAAAGATGGAATTCAACATATTAATATATTTGATTTTTTAATGAATGATAATTTTTAATCCCCAAATTTAAAGACTTTACCCCAGTATGTACAACAGAAATGATAGCATTTACAAAGGCACATACATATTTTAAAAATTTAAATACAGAATTACTAGGACTTAGTATAGATAGCAACAGTTCACATCTAGCATGGGTATATGATATTTATTGCAAAACTGGAATAAAAGTATCATTTCCAATTATAGCAGATAGAAATGGAGAAATAGCAAGAAAATACGGAATGATAGCAAATGATATAAGTAATACAGAAACAGTTAGAAATGTATTTGTTATTGATGATAAAGGAATAATAAGAACAATTTTAATTTATCCATTAAATATTGGAAGATTTATACCTGAAATAATAAGAATTGTGGAAGCTTTGCAGATGGCAGAATGCGCAAATGGCTCAACACCAGCAAACTGGATACCAAATCAGCCAGTAATAGTACCAGCACCAAAAACCTTTGAAGGTTTATTAGAAAGAAATGAAGAAATCGAAGAAAACAGAAATGGAATGAGTTGGTATTTAAGTTTTAATTAATATTTTAAACAATTTTGCAAATAATATTAGTATATTAATTTGAAGGAGGTTTAAAATGGAAGGAAAACAATTAATAAATTGTACTGTTTGTAGTTGTGCATTTAATAACGACAAAACACAAAAATGCGAGTTAGAAGACATTATTGTAAGACCATGTACAAATTGCAGCAATGGTAATCCAGAAGACGAATCTATGTGTGGAAGTTACAGATGTAGTGACGAGGAAGAAAACCAATAATTTGTAAGAGGAGAAGTAAAAATATAAATTGCTTCTCTTTTATTTATATCAGAATATTTTTTTAAGTTATTGACAAGTTTAATTTTAAGAAATAGAATATGGTTATAAAATATAAGGAGGTAAAATTATGCCATTAGTAACAACTAAAAATATGTTTGAAAAATCTATGAAAGAAGGATTTGCAATAGGAGCTTTTAATATTAACAATATGGAAATATTACAAGGAATAGTTGACGCAGCACAAAAACAAAATTCACCAGTTATTCTTCAAGCATCAAGTGGAGCAATTAAATATGCAAGAATAAAATATTTAATGAAAATGGTGGAAGCAGCAGTAGAAGAAACTACAATACCAATAGCAATACATTTGGATCATGGTGCAGATTTCGAAACATGCAAAATGTGTATTGATAATGGATTTACATCAGTAATGATAGATGGCTCAAAATATAGCTTTGAAGAGAACATAGCTATGACAAAAAAGGTTGTAGAATATGCACATGAAAGAGGAGTAGTTGTAGAGGCAGAGTTAGGTCAACTTGCAGGAATAGAAGATGATGTTAATGTTTCTGAATCTGATGCAAAATATACAAATCCAGACCAAGCAAAAGAATTTGTGGAAAGAACAGGATGTGACTCTTTAGCAATAGCAATTGGCACAAGCCATGGCGCATATAAGTTTAAAGGCGAAGCAAAACTTAGAATGGATATATTAGCAAAAATAAAAGAAAAAATTCCAAATACTCCTATAGTTTTGCATGGAGCTTCAACAGTAATTCCAGAATTAGTAGAAACTTGCAATAAATATGGAGCAGATATACCAGGTGCAAAAGGTGTTCCAGATGATATATTGCATACAGCAAGTATATCAGGAGTTTCAAAAATTAATGTTGATACAGATTTAAGATTAGCATTTACAGGTGAAATAAGAAAAAGCCTATCAGAAAATCCATCAGCATTTGATCCAAGAAAATATTTAACTCCAGCAAGAGAAAAAATTACAGAAGTAGTAGAACATAAAATAAAAGATGTATTTGGATCAGCAAACAAGGCATAAATAAAATAAGGGAGAGCTCAAATTTTGGCTCTCCTCATTTTCATTTCTGCATCTTTTTTTGCTATATCGCGTCTTTTATCATATAATTTTTTACCTTTTCCAAT
>CANRGU010000028.1 GCA_947630255.1 uncultured Clostridia bacterium
GATATAAATTATGTAGTAGGAGCACCAAGCTTAGAAATGATGATGGATAGTTACAATACACATTATAAATTAACAGGTGACGAGAATGTTTCTACAGATGATTTAAGAAACAACAAAGAAGCTAGGGCAAAATTATATTATCAATATAATTATGAGGATTACTACTATGGATACGGGGTTAGATCTGCCGATTCGGCTCAGTTTAGTCGTTACTCTACTTCTGGCAAATCTGTAAAGACTGACACAATTGATACAATGTACTATCCAGGGGACAAAAATTGTTGTTGGCTGGCGTCTCCTTCGGCTAGCGACATTAAGTGCGTGATAACAATTATCGGTTTAGGCATGGGCTATGTGTACCGCAACGATTATGACGGCGGACGTGTACTTTGTCCGTTAGTTTCTCTTAAATCTTCAGTCACCATAAACTTGGAATGAACCTTTTTAGAGGTCTTGCCAATATCGTTGTGTAAATTTTTTTTAGAAGTAGCATGAAATTATTTCTCATGTTACTTCTTTTTTGGTCTGACTGGTAACGTTTAATATGCAAAAAGTTATTAAAACCCCTTTTAAAAAAATATAAAAAGATATATAATTATAACAATATGTATTTTTAGGGAGAATTTATGAATAAAAAATGGGAATATTACGAAACAGACAATGAGAAAATAGAAGAAATATCAAAAAATTTTAATATATCTAACTTGCTTGCAAAAATTTTAGTAAATAGAAATATATTAGATTCTGAAAAAATAAAAGTATTTTTAAATCCAACTAGAAACGATTTTTATGATCCTTTTTTAATGCCAGATATGGAAATTGCAGTAAATAGAATAATTAAAGCAATAGAAAATAACGAAAAAGTAATAATATATGGAGATTATGATGTAGATGGTATCACTAGTACAACTGTGCTAAAAAAATATTTAGCTGAAAGGGGTTTGGAAGTTGACTATTATATTCCAAATAGATTAGAAGAAGGCTATGGATTAAATAAAGAGGCTATTCAAGAAATAATCGATAAAAAATATTCATTAATTATAACTGTAGACTGTGGAATATCTGGAATAGAAGAAGTAGAAATTTGCAATAAAAATAAAATTGATACTATTATAACAGATCATCATGAACAACTAGAAGAATTACCTAAGGCAATGGCTGTTATTGACGCAAAAAGAAAAGACAATGAATATCCATTTAGAGGACTTGCTGGTTGCCGGAGTTGTCTTTAAATTAATTCAAGCAATATCTATAAAATTGGGATTAGATGATAAAGAATACTTAAAATATTTAGATATTGTATGTGTTGGTACAATATCTGATATAGTTCCGCTAGTTGATGAAAATAGAGTTATTGCAAAATTAGGGCTAAAACTAATTGCACAAACTAAAAATATAGGACTAAAAACTATCATATTAGATTCAGGGTATAAAAATATAGATTCTACTACAATTTCTTTTGGAGTTGCACCTAGAATAAATGCTTGTGGTAGAATGGGTTTTCAAAATGAAGCCTTAAAGTTATTTTTAACAAATAACATACAAGAAGCAAGGGAAATTACAGCAAAACTAAATAAGTATAATAGTCAAAGACAGTTTAAAGAAAAAGAAATTTTTGAGCAAGCACTTTCAAAACTAGAAAAAGAAGATATAAATAAATTAAACAGTATCGTTCTTTGTGGAGATAACTGGCATCATGGTGTAATTGGAATAGTTGCATCAAAAATAGCAGAAAAATTTTTTAAACCAACTATACTCATATGTTTTGAAGGAGATATAGGAAAAGGCTCAGGAAGAAGCCTTCCAGGATTTGACTTACATGGAGCTTTGGTTAATTCTAGTGAATATCTAGAAAAATATGGCGGTCATGAAATGGCTGTAGGGGTATCATTAAAAAAAGAAAATTATGATAAATTCAAGAAAAAATTTGAAGAAATTGCAATATCACAAAATATAAAAGATATTGTTCCAGTTATTATGATAGATGGAATAATTACTTCAAAAGATATAAATAAAGAGACAGTTCAAGAAATTCAGAAGTTAGAGCCATTTGGCGAAAAAAATAAGATGCCAATTTTTGTATATAAAAATTTAAAAATAGATTCTATAAGAGCATTATCAGACGGAAAACATTTGAAATTAACATTAAAAGATGATAATTTATTAATAAATGCAATAGGATTTAATTTAGGACATTTGTCCGAAGAATATACAATTGGAGATAAAGTAGATATTGCAGGAATGTTAGAAATAAATAATTTTGGAAATCAAGAGTTAGTACAAATTAATATTAAAGATATTATGAAATCTATATAAATGAGAGGTAATAAAATATGCAAAACGAAGAAGAAATTACAATACAAAATCTGATAAAAAAAATGAAAAGAAATAATCCAAAATCAAATACTGAATTAATAATGAAAGCATATGATTATGCCCAAAAAAGCCATGAGGGACAAAAAAGAATGTCTGGCGAGGAATATATCGTGCATCCATTGTCAGTTGCATATATCTTAGCAGATTTAAGATTAGATGATAGTACAATTGCTTCAGCATTTCTTCATGATGTTGTAGAAGATACAGAAATTACTCATGAAGATATAGTAAATGAATTCGGCGAAGAAATTGCGGATATGGTTGAGGGAGTTACAAAACTCCGGAAAAATTCAATATAACACTATAGAAGAACAACAAGTAGAAAATTATAGAAAAATGTTTCTTGCAATGGGTAAAGATATAAGGGTAATACTTATAAAACTTGCAGATAGACTTCACAATATGAGAACACTTAAATATTTAAAAAGAGATAGACAAATAGCAAATGCTAGAGAAACAATGGATTTATATGCACCACTTGCAAATAGATTAGGTATATATTCTTTAAAATGGGAACTAGAAGATTTAGCATTTAGATATCTTAATCCAGAAGAATACAGAGAATTAGTAGAAGGCATAGAAAAGAAAAGAGAAGAACGTTTAGAGTTTATAGAAAAGATTATGGATGAAATAAAGGTTGCATTAAAGAAAGAAAAAATAGAAGCAGAAATTACAGGAAGAGCAAAACATTTATACAGCATTTATAGAAAAATGAAAAGAGATAACATAACGCTTGACCAGGTATATGATTTGTTTGCACTTAGAATAATTGTAAATTCTGTAAAAGACTGCTATGCAGCGCTTGGAGTAGTACACGAGTTATATACCCCTATGCCAGGACGTTTTAAAGATTATATAGCTGTGCCAAAACCAAATATGTATCAGTCAATACATACAACGCTTTTAGGACCAAATGGAACACCATTTGAAGTGCAAGTACGTACATGGGACATGCACCAAGTTGCGGAATTTGGTATCGCTGCACACTGGGCATATAAAGAAGCAAACAATAAAACAGGTAAAAAATCAAATGTTGTAGTAGCAGACGACAAACTAGCTTGGCTTAGAGAAACATTAGAGTGGCAAAAAGATATGCAAGATCCTGGAGAGTTCTTAAAAACGCTAAAAACAGAACTTTTTGAAGACGAAGTATATGTATTTACCCCAAGAGGAGAAATAAAAACACTTCCAAGAGATTCAACTCCAATTGATTTTGCTTATGCTATACATGCAGAAGTAGGCCATAAAATGATAGGATGTAAAATAAACAGCAAAATGATGCCAATAGTTACAAAATTAAAAACTGGCGATATTGTAGAAATAATAACATCAGATACTCCAAAAGGACCAAGCAGAGATTGGCTTAAATTTGTAAAAAGTTCAAGCGCAAAAACAAAGATAACTCAATGGTTTAAGAAAACAGAAAGAGAAGAAAACATTGCAAGAGGAAAAGAAACTATCGACAAAGAAATAAAAAGAATAGGCATGCAACATAGCGATTTATTTAGACCAGAATGGATAAATAGTGTACTTGAAAGATATCATTATTCAAATACAGATGATATGTTTGCAAGTATTGGATTTGGAGCGATATCTCCAGGAAAAATAATTGCAAGGCTTTTAGAAGAATATAAAAAAGAGCATGAAGAAGTTTTGATAGAAGAAAAACTAAAAGAACTAACAAACAAAAAATCAGCAGTTAAAAAACCACCAAAATCAGGTGTAATAGTTAAAGGAATAGATAATTGTTTAGTTAAATTCTCTAGATGTTGTAATCCAGTTCCAGGTGATGATATAATAGGATATATTACAAAAGGTAGAGGAGTATCTATTCATAGAACAGACTGTGTAAATGTGCAAGATTTACTCCATGATGAAAACAGAATAATTGATGTAGCATGGTATGATGAAAAAGCACAAGGATCATATAATGTTGATATAGAAATATTATCAAATGATAGAACAGGTCTTTTATCTGATATTGTAAAAGAAATAACTGCTCAAAAAATAAATATAATGGGTGTTAATACCAAAACTAGTAAAGAAAGAATTGCTACAATAGAAGTTACATTAGAAGTAGAAAATATTGAGCAATTATCAAAAGTTATAAAAGCTATTAGAAAGATTGATAGCGTATACGAGGTAAAAAGAAGGAAATAAGGAAGGATACAAATGATATTAAAGCGAATAAAATTAGAAGTGCCAATGGTAGGGGAAACAAATTGCTACATTGTTCAAGATGAAAAAACAAAGGAGGCAATAGTTATTGATCCAGGAGGAGAAGTAAATAAAATTTTAGATATGATAAATACTTTAAAAGCAAAAGTAAAATATATATTACTCACTCATTGTCATGGAGATCACATATCAGGGGCAAATGAATTACGAGAAAAAACTGGGGGAAAGATTTTAATTCATAGGGATGACGAACCAGGATTAAGAGATCCAAATATTAATTTAGCAGATTATATTGGAATGGGCATTGTTACAGTGCAAGCAGATTCTAGATTAAATGATAATGACTTAATTCATGTAGGCGATATAGAATTTAGAGTAATATGTACACCAGGGCACACACAAGGTGGAATTTGTTTATATATGGAAAAAGAAAAAATACTTTTTTCAGGAGATACATTATTTAGAGGAACATGGGGAAGAACCGATTTACCTACAGGAAGTTTTGAAGCAATTATGGATTCTATAACAAATAGAATTATGCTACTTCCAGAAGATATAATAATATATCCAGGGCATGGAAAATCTACAATGTTAAGAGAAGAAAAACCTATATATTTAGAATTAAAACCAAAAGAATATTAGAGAGGAGAGATATTTATGAATAGAGTACAACCAAAAACATTATCAGGTTTTATGGAATTGCTTCCAAACGAACAAGTTCTATTTAACCAGATGATAGATAAAATAAGAAGTTCATATGAAAAATTTGGATTTCTTCCAATAGATACGCCAGTAATAGAATCATCAGAAGTTTTACTTGCAAAAGCTGGTGGAGAAACTGAAAAACAATTATACAGTTTTACAAAAGGGGACAGCAACCTAACCTTAAGATTTGATTTAACAGTTCCACTTGCAAAATATGTAGCAGAATACTATAACCAAATAACATTTCCATTTAGAAGATATCAAATTGGAAAAGTATATAGAGGAGAAAGAGCGCAACGTGGAAGATTTCGTGAGTTTTATCAATGCGATATTGACATAATAGGAGACGAAAAATTAAACATAATAAATGATGCAGAGATACCAGCAGTAATGTACGAAACCTTTAAAAATTTAGGATTAGAAAACTTTACAATACACATAAATAATAGAAAAATATTAAACGGATTATTCGAAGCAGTAGATGAAAAAGAAAAATCAGTAGAAATAATGAGAACTATAGATAAAATAGACAAAATAGGAAAAGATATAGTAGTTGCAATATTTAAAGACGACTATAATATGAAAGAAGAAAGCATAAACAAAATAGTTGAGTTTATAGAAATAACAGGAACAACTGATGAAAAATTAGAAAAATTATGTAATCTAGGAATAGAAAATGAATTATACAAAAAAGGTGTAGAAGAATTAAAAGAAGTAATAAAATACATAAGACTTTTCAATATTCCAGAAGAAGCATTTGAAATAGATTTAAGTATAGCAAGAGGTCTAGATTATTATACAGGAACAGTATATGAAACATTTTTAAACGACTATAAATCAATAGGAAGTATATGCTCAGGTGGTAGATATAATGACCTTGCAGGATATTACACAGAAAAGCAACTTCCAGGAGTAGGTATGTCAATAGGTCTTACAAGATTATTCTTTATACTAAATGATATAGGATTAATAAAATCAGATAAAAAATCAATATCAGATGTTTTAATAATATCAATGGTAGAAGATTTAAGTAAGTCTATAGAAGTAGCAAATATTCTAAGAAATTCAGGAATTAATGCAGAAATATATTTCGATGACAAAAAAATAAAAGCCAAATTTAAATACGCAGACAAACTAAATGTTCCATATGTTATAGTAATAGGAGAAGACGAAATAAAATCAGGAAAATTAACATTAAAAAATATGCAAGAAGGAACACAAGAACAGCTAGAAATAGAAAAAATTATAGATAAATTAAAATAAAGGAATAGAACATTTTCTATTCTTTTTTTATTCATATTAACTAAAATATCAGAATAAATATTAGCAATGATTAATTTAGGAGAGTTATATGAATATTGCAGTTATAAATATTAAAGATATTTTTAAATATATACTTAAAATTGGTGCGATAGTTTGCTTAATATATATATGTATGCATTTAATTAGTGTTTCAAAAAATGCAAGTGAAAATCAAAATAAATTAAAAGAGACTTTAGTAGAAAAAGTAGAAAAAATAAACAATTATACTTTTTTAGACTGTTTAGATGTAACAATATCGCTATTTTCATATAAAAAGACGGATGGAATTAAAAGCAAATTGTTATCAAGCCAAGATATATTAGCAATGGAAAGCGGAATATTTGATAAATCCATTTTGAAAAAAACAGACTTAATAATTAACGAAAACGAGCTTACTTTAGATGATGTAGAAGAACTTGCAAGTGATATAGAAGAAATTCCAAAAGATGCAACTACAGAAGCAGTAGACGAAAATAATATAACGCCAAAATATACAACAACTTATGGTAGCGTAAAAATAAATAATCAAAGTAAATATGATATGACAGAAGAAATATTAAAGCCAGATGTAGAAATTACTAATAAAAAAGATATATTAATATACCATACACATACTTGCGAAAGTTATACTCCAAGCAAGCGGTTATGAATATGAAGCAAGCGGAAATTACAGAACAACGGACTTAGACAAAAGCGTAGTAAGAGTAGGAACAGAACTTACTAATTATTTAAAAAAGAAAGGGTTTAATGTAATTCATAACACAACATACCATGACTATCCGGCATATTCGGGTTCGTATGATAGGTCATTGCAAACTATTCAAGATCTTTTAATTGGAAGTAGCACACAAATTGTAATAGATCTTCATAGAGATGCTGTTGGTAGTAGCAATTCATATGCACCAACTGTAAAAATAAACGATAAACTTGCTGCACAAATGATGTTTGTAATGGGAACAGATGGAGGAGGATTAGAGCATCCTAAATGGAAACAAAACCTAAAAATGGCAGTAAAAATTCAAGAAAAAGCAAATGAAATGTATCCGGGACTATTTAGACCTATAATAGTCAGAAATTCTAGATATAACCAACACTTAACAACAGGATCATTTATTATAGAGGTGGGAGCAACAGGAAATACACTAGACCAATGTATCTTAAGTATGCAATGCTTAAGCAATGTATTTGAAGAAGTATGTAAATAATGAAAATTGTTTATAAAAAATGTGTGGAAAATTATTAAAAAAAATTCAAAAATAGTTGTAAAAAAATTAGTTAATTGATATACTTATATCAGCATATAAGTATATCAATTTTTTAGGAGGTAATATAAATGGATGAAAAAAATACAAATAATGAATCAGTAGAAGAAAAAATGGAAGTTACAGGAGAAGGAATTGAGATTGCAGATGATGTTGTTGCCGTAATTTCAGGAAAAGCAGTGTCTGAGGTAAACGGAGTTGCTGGAATGGCAGGGGGATTTGCAGGTGGAATTACAGAAGTATTAAGTGGAAAGAAAAATTTATCAAAAGGTATCAGAGTTGAAATTTCAAATAAAGAAGCAAAAATAACAGTTAATATTATTGTAGAATATGGCGTTAGAATACCAGATGTTGCATTTGAAATACAAAACAGAGTTAAAAAAGCTGTAGAAACAATGACAGGGCTTACAGTATTAAATGTAAATGTTCATGTACAAGGAGTAAAAACAACTGATGAAAAAGAAGAAGTAATAGAGGAGAAATAAATATGAAATTTTTGGATAAATTTAATTTAGTAATATTTTCAATAATTATATTAATACTATCGCTTATAATGTGTATACTATCATTTGGTTGGCTAGATTTAAATGTAGCAATGGAAGGTGTAGAATTCCTAATAACAGATACAATAGCAAGAGGTATAACTCTAGGAGTATCAATTGTTTTAATATTATTGGCAATGAAGTCAATATTCTTTAATTCATTTTCAAAAGATAAAGTAAGTAGCAAAGATGGAATTTTATTAGAAAATGACAGCGGAAAGTTACTAGTTTCAAGAGACACTATAGAAAGTTTAACAAATGCTGTAGTAAAATCTTTTGATAGTGCAGAAAATGTTATGACAAAAGTTGATGTAGATGAAGAAAATCATGTAAAAATATACATTACATTATATGTATATCCTGATGCTGTAATAAAAGAGTTATCAAACAAATTACAATCAAATGTTAAAGATACAATTAAAAAATCGCTAGATTTAGAAGTAACAGAAGTAAATATTAGAATTAAAAATATAAGTGTTAAAAAAGAACCAAATATAAAAGAATAAAAGGGATGTAAATATGGAAGATTTTAAAAATTTTATATTTAAATACAGAGGAGCAATTCTTGGAGGATTAATAGCATTATTAGCACTACTATTAAGGCTTCATATATTATTACTTTGGATTTTAGTTATAATAGCAGGAATATTTATAGGAAATTACATTCAAAACAATAAAGAGTTTGTAATAGATAAAATTAAATCATATTTGGATAAATTTTAAGCGGAGGAAAAAATGAACAGATCTAAAACAAGAGAGTTAGCATTTAAATTACTATATCAAATAGAAATACAAAAAGAAATAAACGAAGAAGATATTACAAGGTTCTTTGAAAGCAATGAAATAGATTCTATAGAAGCTCAAGAGTACATTAACGACGTAGTTGATGGAATTAATAAGTATGCTAAAGATATTTTAGAGCAAATTTCTAAAAATTTAAAAAAAGATTGGGAAATAGAAAGAATCTCAAAAATAAATTTAGCTTTATTAAAGCTGGCTATATATGAAATTAAATACAAAAAGGTACCATACAAAGTTGTAATTAATGAAGTTGTAGAACTTGCAAAAAGATACGGAGAAGAAACATCTCAGTCTTTTATAAATGGAATTCTAGCAAGTGTTGTTAAGGAGAACTAATGAGACCAGAACCAATAACAGTAAGTGATTTAAATAAATATGTTAAAGAAATAGTAGCAGAGGATGAATATCTAAAAAGTGTTTTTGTAAAGGGAGAAATATCAAATTTTAAACACCATTACACGGGGCACATGTATTTTACACTAAAAGATGATAAATCGTTAATAAAGTGTATTATGTTCAAATCATCAACTGCTACTTTAAATTTTGTACCAAAAGATGGTATGAAAGTAGTTGTTTTAGGCAGTGTAGAAGTTTTTGAACGCGATGGAGTATATCAAATATATGTAAAAGCAATGCAACAAGAGGGAATAGGCGATTTATATAAAGAATATGAAGAATTAAAAAACAAATTAGAAAAAGAAGGATTCTTTAACAAAGAGCACAAACAAAAAATTCCTTTTATGCCTAAAATTATAGGAGTATTAACATCTCAAACAGGTTCAGTAATAAGAGATATAATAAATGTATCTACAAGAAGAAATCCAAATGTTTATATTAGAATATTTCCTGTACCAGTTCAAGGAAAAGGTGCAGAACTTGAGATAGCCGATGGCATTAGAATAATGAATGAAAAACATTTAGCAGATGTTTTAATATTAGCAAGAGGAGGACGGAAGTATAGAAGACTTGTGGCCGTTTAACGAAGAGATAACTGCAAGAGCTATATACAATTCCAAAATACCTATAATTTCTGCAGTGGGTCATGAAACAGATTTTACAATATCAGATTTTGTAGCTGACTTAAGAGCACCAACACCTTCTGCAGCAGCTGAACTTGCTGTTCCAGATGTTGAAGATATAAAAAGAAAAATAAATACATATAAAGATAGATATAAAAATGCGTTAAAAAAGAAAATACAATACATGACTTTAAGGTATCAAAAATGTATGGCATCAAAAGTATTTACAGATCCAACATCTAAAATTAAAGAATTATATATACTGCTAGATAATCAGATTAAAAGGTTAGAAAAGAATATAACTAATAAAGTAAAAGATTTAAAAACTAATGAGGTAGAATTAGTATCAAAATTAGATACTTTAAGCCCGCTCAAAACTTTAACAAGAGGATATTCAATAGCAGAAAAAAATGGTAAAACAATAAAAAGTATAAAAGATGTAAAAAAAGATGATATAATAAATTTGAAATTGATAGATGGCAAGATAGAAACAAAAGTTATGTAAAATAAGGAGAACAGATTATATGGATAAAAAAAGAATAGCAATAATTTTAGGAATTGTAATTATAATCATAATCATTATATTATTATCAATTAGATTAATTAGTATAAGAAATAATGATGAAAATACATTAGCTTTTAATGATGAAAATAATGCAATAGAAAATCAAGCTGAAAATAATGTTGTAATTGATAACGAAACAAACAATGAAGTAGAAAATAATATTCAAGAGGAAAATGAAGACAATACTCAAGATGAAAATGTAGAAGAACCTAATCCTCCGGCAGATGATAAGCAAGAGGTTAGTAAAGAGATAATTGAGAAAGAACAAAGTAACGAAGAAAAAGCTATGGATATTGTAAAAAAAGATTGGGGAGAAGATAGCAAAGTATATTTTTCGTATGAAGGCATCACAGAAGGAAAATATAAAGTGTGTGTAAGAGAAACTGAAACAACACATGCAATAACATATTATTTAGTAAATGTAAATAATGGAACATTTGAAATACAGAATTAGGGGGATAAAATGGAAAAAGATTTAAATTTTGAAGAAACAATGAAAGAATTAGAAGAGGTAGTTCAAAAATTAGAAACAGGAGAATTGAACTTAGATGATTCTATAAAAGAATTTGAAAAAGGTATGGAGCTTTCTAAAAATGCTAGCAAATACTTAGAAGAAGCCGAAAAAAAGATTACTATTTTAGTGCAGGATAAAGACGGAGAATTAAAAGAAGAAGAATTTTAAAGATAATTTAAAATAAAATTAGGAGGAATTTTAATGGAAGATATTGAAATAGCAAGAAATGCAAAATTAAAAAATATTAATGAAATAGCAGAAAAGCTAGGAATAGACGAAGAGTATATTGAGCAATATGGAAAATATAAGGCAAAAATATCAAATAAATTATACGAAAAAAAGAAAAATGATAAGGATGGAAAACTAATACTTGTAACTTCAATAAATCCAACACCTTTAGGAGAAGGAAAAACAACTATTTCAATTGGACTTGCAGATGGACTTTCTCAAATAGGTAAAAAATCAATATTAGCGTTAAGAGAGCCTTCACTTCGGACCAGTATTTGGAATTAAAGGAGGAGCAACAGGTGGTGGATATGTACAAGTCGCTCCAATGGAAGAAATAAATCTTCATTTTACTGGTGACATACATGCAATAACATCAGCAAACAACTTACTATCAGCAATAATAGATAACCATATTTTTCAAGGAAACGAATTAGAAATCGACAAAGTAATTTGGAAGAGATGTGTAGACTTAAACGATAGAGCATTAAGAAAAGTTCAAATTGCATTATCTGGAGAAAAAGGAGCAGTGCCTCGTGAAGATGGATTCGATATAACAGTTGCATCTGAAATAATGGCAATATTCTGTTTAGCAGAAAATCTAGAAGATTTAAAGAAAAGACTTGGAAATATAGTTATAGGATATAATAAAAAAGGAGAAGAAATAAGAGCTAAAGATTTAAAAGCAGAAGGAGCAATGACAGTTCTTTTAAAAGATGCTTTAAAACCAAATTTAGTACAAACATTAGAAAACACACCAGCAATTATACATGGTGGGCCATTCGCAAATATAGCACACGGTTGCAACAGTGTTATAGCAACAAAAATGGGAATGAAACTTGCAGACTATTGCATAACAGAAGCAGGATTTGGAGCAGATTTAGGAGCAGAGAAATTCTTAGACATAAAATGCAGAAACTTACCAAAAACTCCAGACGCAGTAGTTGTTGTAGCAACAATAAAAGCACTTAAATATCATGGTGGTATGCCAATAGAAAACATAAAAGAAGAAAGCCTTGATTATCTTGAAAAAGGAATTCACAATTTATTAAAACATATAGACAATTTAAAAAATATATATGGATTAAATGTAATAGTAGGAATAAACAAATACATAACCGATACAGATAAAGAAATAGATTATTTAAGAACAAAACTTGAAGAAAAAGGTGTAAATATAAGTTTAGTAGAAGCATGGGCAAAAGGTGGAAAAGGAGCAGTAGATTTAGCTAAAAAAGTAGTAGACTTATGTGAAAAACCATCAAACTTTAAATACTGTTACGATTTAAACGATAGTATTAAAGAAAAAATAGAAAAAATAGCAACAAGAGTTTATGGAGCAGAAGGAGTAGAATATACAGACGAATCAAATAAAATAATAGAAAAATTAGAAAAAGAAGGCTATGGAAACATGCCAGTGTGTATAGCAAAAACACAATATTCTTTGTCTGACGATGCAAAAGATTTATTATGCATAAATCCATTTAAAATACATGTAAAAAATGTAATACTAAAAACAGGAGCAGGCTTCATTGTAGTACTTACAGGCAACATATTTACAATGCCAGGACTTCCAAAAACACCTGCATCAGAAAAAATAGACATAGACGAAAATGGAGAAATTGTAGGAATCTTTTAAAAAATTTTTAAGAATAAAAAATCCCACTTTTGGAAAAAATATTTCCAAAGGTGGTTTTTTCATGAAAAATATTTCAAAAAGTAAAAAGGCAAAAGATATAGTATTATTTATAATGCTTATAATTTCTATAATTTTATTTTTATTGTATAATATCTTTTTAAGAGAAGATGCAAATACAAGTTATGCGCTTTCAAAATATGGTTCTAGGAGCGACGAAGTAAGGCAAATACAAAC
>CANRGU010000029.1 GCA_947630255.1 uncultured Clostridia bacterium
TTTCTTTCAACTATTTTGTCTATAAATCCATGTTCTAATAGAAATTCAGCTGTTTGAAAGCCTTCTGGAAGGCTCTGCCCTATTGTTTGACTAATTACTCTTTGCCCAGCAAATCCTATCATAGCTCCTGGTTCTGCTAAAATTATATCTCCTAAACTTGCAAATGATGCTGTAACTCCACCATAAGTTGGATCTGTCAAAACTGAAATATATAATAATCCTGCTTTATCAAGTTTAGTAAGTGCTGATGTTGTTTTTGCCATTTGCATCAACGATATAATACCTTCTTGCATCCTTGCTCCACCTGATGTGCAAAAAATTATAAGTGGCAATTTTCTTTCTATTGCTTGCTCTATTGAATATGTTATTTTTTCTCCTACTACAACTCCCATACTGCCCATTAAAAAGCCACTATCCATTATACATATTACAACTTTTTCTCCATTTATTTTGCCAGTTCCACAAGCTACTGCTTCACTTAAACCTGTTTTTTCTCTTAGCTTATTTAATTTTTTAGGATAATCATCTAATTCTAATGGATTTGTTGTTTCAATATCTAAATCAAATCTTTTATATGTTCCTTTATCAATTATTAATTCTAATCTTTTATTTATATGTAATCTAAAATAATGCCCACAATACGGACAAATGCTTAAGTTTTCCTTTAATACATCCTTATATATTATTTCTTTACAATTATCACATTTTGCCCATTTTCCAACTGGTATATCAATGTTTACATTTTTATTCTTTGCAGATGGACTTCTCTTTTTTATTTTATCTACTATCATGATTTACTCCTCATTTCTTTTTCTATAAATGAAGTATCAAAATATCCTCTTATATAATTTGGACTTTTTATAATTTTGAATAAAAATTCTGTATTTGTATCTATCCCATCAATAACTAGTTCTTCTAGTGCTCGCTTCATTTTGCTAATTGCCTCATTTCTATTTTGTCCATGAACAATTATTTTAGCAAGCATTGAATCGTAATTTGGGGGAATTGTATATCCTTCATATATTGCGCTATCTATTCTTATTCCATTGCCACCTGGCAAATTAAGTCCAGTAATTTTTCCAGGACTTGGCATGAAATTTTTGTTTGGATTTTCGGCATTTATTCTACATTCTATTGAATGACCTTTAAATTCAATTTCTTTTTGTTTTAATTTTAATTTTTCTCCGCCTGCTATTTTTATTTGTTCTTTTACTAAATCTATTCCGGTACGCATTTCTGTAATCGGATGTTCAACTTGAATTCTTGTATTCATTTCCATAAAGTAAAAGTTTTTCTCTTTATCTAGCAGAAATTCTACAGTTCCAAGACTTGTATAACCAGCTATTTTTGCTACTTTTATTGCTACATCACCCATTTTGTTTCTAAGTTTTTCATCAACTATTGTGGATGGTGTTTCTTCAATTATTTTTTGATGTCTTCTTTGAATTGAACAGTCCCTTTCCCCTAAATGTACTATATTTCCATATTCATCAGCTACAATTTGAATCTCAACATGTCTAGGATTTGTAATGAATTTTTCTATATATATTTCATCATCATTAAATGAAGCTTTTGATTCTTGTTTGACTATATTGTAGTTGTCCTCAAGTTCTTCTTTAGAATTTACTATTCTAATTCCTTTTCCTCCACCTCCAGCTGCAGCTTTTAGCATTACGGGATATCCTATTTTTTCAGCAATTTCTTCCGCTTCTTTTAGTCCTTTTATACTTCCATCTGAGCCTGGTATTACAGGTATTCCCGCATTTTTCATCATTTCTTTTGCATTTGACTTGTTTCCAAGTAAATCTATTACTTTAGATGTAGGGCCAATAAATTTTATATTAGATTCTTCGCATATTTTTGCAAATTGGGAGTTTTCTGATAAAAAGCCAAACCCTGGATGTATTGTATCTGCTCCTGTAATATATGAGGCTTCTATTATATTTTTAATGTTTAAATAACTCTTTCTTGGTTCTGCAGGTCCAATGCAAATTGCTTCATCTGCAAGTTTTGTGTGCATTGCATCTTTATCTATTTCGGAATATACTGCAACTGTTTTTATATTCATTTCTTTGCACGCTCTAATTATGCGAACTGCAATTTCTCCACGATTTGCAATTAAGATCTTGTTCATTTTATCCTCCCCTTATACAAGTGCAAATGTAAGCTCACCCTTTGCTGCCACCTTCCCATCAACTGTTGCAACTGCTTCTCCTACACCAATAGGACCTTTTCTTTTAATTATTTTTACTTCTAATTTTAACTTATCGCCCGGCACTACCATCTTTTTAAATTTCATTTTATCTATTCCACCGAATAAGGCATTTTTCCCTTTGTTTTCTTCCATTGATAGTATTGCAACTGCACCTGTTTGAGCAAGTGATTCGCATATTAAAACTCCTGGCATTATTGGATTTCCTGGAAAGTGTCCTTTAAAGTACCACTCTTCTTCATTTACATATTTATATGCTGTTGCACTTTCTCCTGAAATATATTCTTCTACTTCATCTATCATCAAAAACGGTTCTCTTTGTGGTATTATTTTTTTAATTTCATCTTTATTTAACAATATACTCATCCTTTCAATTATTCAATTCTAAATAATTCTGTGCCGTATTCTACTGGGCTTCCGTCTTCTACAAAAATTTCTGTTATTTTTCCAGAATATTCTGACTGTATTTCATTCATTAATTTCATTGCTTCTATAATGCAAAGTGTTTCTCCTTTTTTTATGTTTGTTCCAATTTCAACATAAGGGCTAGATGTAGGCGAAGGTTTTATATAAAATGTTCCAACCATAGGTGATTTTACAATATTACCTTTTAAATCTGTTTTTTCATCGATAGATTCTTCTTTTTTTGTGCTATTGCTTTTTACTTTATCCTGAACATTACTTTTAACTACAATTTCTTTTTCGTTTTCTTTTTTCATGCTTATTTTAGTTCCGTCTGGAAAATCAATATTGATAGCAGTTAATTTTGAATCACTCATATCACTCATTAATTGCTTTATTTTTTCATATTCCACTTTAATATCATCCCTTTCTTAATTTAAATATCTTTTTAATATGATACTTGCATTATGTCCACCAAACCCCAATGAGTTCGACATAACAACATCTATTTTTTTATTTCTTGTATTATTAGGAACAATGTATAAATCGCAATTTTCATCTTTTACTTTATAGTTTATTGTAGGTGGTATTATTTCTTCTTCAATTGCTTTAATACTAATTACTGCTTCTACTGCTCCTGCTGCGCCTAATAGATGACCAGTATTTCCTTTTGTTGAACTTACCATTACAGTTTTACTTGCATTTCCTAAAGCTTTTTTTATAGCTAAAGTTTCTGTTGCATCATTTATACTTGTTGAAGTTCCATGTGCATTTATGTAGTCAATATCTTCTGGTTTTATATTTGCATCTTCTATTGCTCTTATCATAGCTCTTGCTCCGCCTTCGCCGTCTGGTGATGGTGCAGTTATATGATATGCGTCAGATGTTGCTCCAAATCCTATTACTTCGCAATAAATTTTTGCTCCTCTTCTTTTTGCATGTTCTAACTCTTCTAAAACAAGCATTCCTGCTCCTTCGCCCATAACAAATCCATTTCTTTCTTTATCAAATGGTATGCTAGCTCTTGTTTTATCCTCTGAAGCAGATAAAGCCTTCATATTTTCAAATCCTGCAACTCCAACTTCACAAATAGATGCTTCTGTTCCTCCTGCTATAACTGCGTCTTCATATCCATGCTTTATAGTTTTATAGGCTTCTCCTATTGCGTGTGTAGATGAGGCACAAGCTGTTACTATTGAAATTGATTCTCCTTTTAATCCTAGTTCTATTGCTATATTTCCTGCTGGCATATTCGCAATTGACATAGGTATAAACATTGGAGAAACACGAGAGTGTCCTTTTTCAAAATTCACTCTGCATTGATTTTGTATTGTAATAAGTCCACCAATACCAGAACTTACAAAAATTCCGACCCTATCTAAATTTGTATTTTCACTTGTAATACCACTATCCTCAAATGCTTCTCTCGCACTAATTAGAGCAAACTGCGAACATCTATCTAATCTTTTTGCTTGTTTTAAATCAAAATATTCTAATGGATCAAAATCTTTTACTTCAGCTGCTAAAATTGTTTTATATCCGCTCGCAATTAAACAAAGTAATTTTATCGATTCCACATTTTTTATTTTTAATACCTTCCCATGTTTTGCAAACATCTTTTCCAATTGGAGTTATCGCTCCTAAACCTGTTACCACAACTCTTCTTTCCATTTTTTAATCCTCCACTCTTTATATTTTATACATTAAGTTTGGAAGAGAATTAGTATTTGGCTAGGCAAACGAGTTTGAAATCTATGAGGCGTGCTTTTGCACGTTGATTAGATTTCAAATGAAGTTTAACAACGCCAAATGCTGATTATCTTTCAAACGGACTACATAAGCATGCCGACCATCAACATTTAAAACCTGCCCCGTAACATATGAACTATCTTCTGATGCTAAAAATTTTACAACATTTGCAACATCTTGCACAGTTCCCATTCTTCTTAAAGGAATAGATTTTGCAATATCTTCTTTAATTTCATCTTTTAATACATCTGTCATTGCTGTTTGTATAAATCCTGGGGCTACAGCATTTACTAATATATTTCTTGATGCTACTTCTTTTGCTAAACTTTTTGTAAAACCTATAATTCCTGCTTTAGAAGCGGCATAGTTAGTTTGCCCTGCATTTCCTGCAATTCCAACTACTGAGGCAATACTTATTATTCTTCCGAAAGTGTGCTTTCATCATATATGGAATTACATTTTTTGTTACATTAAATGTTCCAACTAAATTTACATTAATTACACTTTCAAAGTCTTCTTTTTTCATCCTCATAAGAAGTGTATCTCTTGTAATTCCAGCATTGTTTACTAATACATCTATTTGTCCATAATATTCTATAACTTCTTTTACAAATTTTTCTGTATCATCAAAAACTGATACATCACCTTTTACTGCTAAAAATTTTACATTGTTTGCTTTAATTTCTTCTTCTATTTTTTTAATATCTTCATTTATCTCTCTACAATTTATTGCTATATCATATCCTTCTTTTGCAAGTGTTATTGCTATTTGCTTTCCTATTCCCCTTGATGCTCCTGTTATTAATGCTACTTTACTCATTTTACATACCTCCATTTTTCACAAAATTTATGACGTCTTTTAGTTCTTTACTGTTACTTATATTTAGAATATTTATCTGTCTATCTAAATTTGTTCTTTTTACAAATCCAGATAAAGTTTTTCCTGGACCAATTTCTATAAATGTATCTATCCCTGCATCTAACATTGTTTGAATACTTTTAGAAAATCTAACTGGATTTATAATATGTTTTACTAATATATCTCTCACATCATCATTTTGCTTGTATTCAGTACCGTCTAAATTTTTAATTACTTTTGATTCAAAGTTATTTATTTTTACTTTTTTAAGTTCATTTTTTAATTTATTTGCACAGTCTACCAATTTTTCTGTATGAAATGGACCTGCTGTTTTTAAAATTCTTACCTTTTTTGCTCCCATATCCTTTGCAATACTTTCTGCTTCTAAAACTGCTTTTTCTTCTCCTGATATAACAACTTGACCGGGAGAATTATAATTTGCCGGAACTACAAATCCAGACTTAACTTTTTTGCAAACTTCTTCTACTTTATCATCTGTCATCCCCATAATTGCTGCCATTTTAAAGTCTCCCTTTGGAGTAAGATTTTGCATGTACTCGCCTCGTTTTTGAACTAATTTTACTCCTTCGTCAAATGAAAGTGCATTGCTATTAATTAGTGCAGAATACTCTCCGAGACTCAAACCTGCTGATATTTCTGAATTTATATTATTTGCTTTCAATATTTCTAAAATTGCCAAACTTATAGTAAGTATTGCAAGCTGAGTATATTTAGTTTCATTTAAAACATCTGCTGGTCCTTCAAAAGATATTTTTGCTATATCTATACCTGTTAATTTTTGAACTCTATCATATACATTTTTTGCTATTTCATATTCATTATATATGTCTTTCCCCATTTCAACTGTTTGGGATCCCTGACCTGGAAATAAAAATCCTATTTTCAAATTAATCACCTATTCTTTTTAATATTTCTTTTTCAAATTTATTACAAAATTCAGCTATAAAATCCTCTGAAGCAACATCTACATTAAATTCTTTTTTTATTGATGTTGCTATATCTTTTATATCTTCTGTAAAATTCATTTTTGAAGTGTTTATTCCAATTCCAACTACTATATATTCTGCAATTCCTGATAATACTTTTGTTTCAGTTAAAATGCCACCTATCTTCTTATTATTTATTACAATATCATTTGGCTCTTTTATAGAAACATCAATTTTATATATTGTTTTAAAAATATCTACTATAATTTTTGCAATTTCCAATGTTATTCCATCAAGTTTTCTTATATCGCATTTGAGCTCTGCAAAAAACGAAAATGCTATATTGTTTTTTTCATCTGTATGCCATGTTCTACCATGAGTACCTCTGCCATTTGTTTGAATATCTGCCATAACTAAACTTCCATTTGGAGCATTTTTCTTTATCATTCTTAAGATTTCGTTTTGTGTTGAATCTATTGTTTTATAGTAAATACAATTTCTGCCTAAAAATTTTGTTTTAAGTTTTTTCAATTTCATCAAGATTTGCCTGCCTTTTTATTTTATTTGTTGTTGTTTTTATTAATGGTTTTTCTGTTACTATCATCCCTCTAATTGCCTTATATGATGGCATTGTTTTATTTATTTTTCTAATTTCATTTTGCAAGTAACTGTATATTTCTTCATCTGTTTCTATATTGCAAGAATTTTTTATTACATTTCTATCAAATACTATTTTTACATTTATCTTAATATTTTCTTTGTCTTCAGAACATTTTTTGCCAAATATGAAAGATTCTGTTACACCTTCTATTTTATTTACCAAATTTTCCATTTCCTCTGGAAAAATATTTTTTCCGTTTTTTAAAACTATAACGCTTTTCTTTCTACCACAAATAAATATATATCCTTCTTCATCTATTCTTGCTAAATCGCCAGTATAGAACCATCCGTCCTTTAAAGTGCTTTTAACTTTTTTATCTTCATAATATCCAAGCATTACGCTAGGGCCTTTTACAATAAGTTCTCCAATGCCATCTTTGCCTGCATCTACAATTTTTGCATCTACACTTGGTACTGTTTTTCCTATGGAACCTGTTTTGTAATATTTATTTGTACCTATTGCTACAACTGGCGATGTTTCTGTTAGTCCATATCCTTGTACCAAGTTTAAACCAAGTAATCTATATCTTTCTTCAATATTTCTGTCTAATGATGCTGCTCCACTTATAAACAATTTAATTTTTCCACCAAGCATATCATGTATTTCTTTAAAGATTTCTTTCTTTTTTTCCATTGAACAATTTTTATATTTTTCTTCGTATTGCAGTATTTCTTCAAGTTTTCCCTCTTTTTCTAATCTTGCTCTTATTATTTTAAATATTCTTTCATAAATTGCTGGAACACAAGCCATTACACTAACTTTATATTCATTTAAATTGCTTATTATATGTCTTATACCATCACAGAATACTGTTTTTGAACCCTTATATAATGAAAACAAGAAACCTACCGTACATTCAAAAACGTGATGAATTGGGAGTACAGAAAGAAATGTATCTTCTGACGTTACATCTAATATGCTTCCTATGTCCATTAAATTTGAGCATATATTCTTATGTGATAAGGCAACAACTTTAGATGCAGATGTTGTTCCAGAGGTAAACAGCATAATAGCCATTTCATTTGGATTTATTTTTGCATCTATAAAACTTCTGTCTCCTTCTTCTAAAAGTTTTTTGCCTTGTTTTATAAGCTCATTTATAGAATAAATTCCTTCTTTACTTTTATCAGACTCCATAGATATTAAGTGTTTCAATTTGTTTTTTTCACTATACTTAATTTTTTCTATTGCTTCTGCATGTTTATTTGTATAAAATATTGCTTCAATTTCTGACCTTTGAATTAATGATTCCAATTCATTTTCAGGAAGAGATTTGTCAAGTGGTACTACAATACCAGTTCCACATACTACTGATAAATACGCAAGTTCCCACTCATATCTATTTTCACCAATTATTGCTATTCTTTTGTTTTTTAATCCTAAATCAATTAATGCTGTACCTAAAGCATCAATCATATTTCTAACTTCAGCATGTGTAAAAGTTTTATATTTTTTGTCTCCTACTCTTATTTGAAAAGCAATTTTATTTTCATATAGTTTCTTTGTTTTATTTAGCATATCTTTTAAGTCACTTATTTCTAAACAATTATATATTTTTTTGCACATTAATCTTTCACCAATATTTGGTATATCACATATTTTTTTGAAAGTCATTAGACTGGGAGGTCAGTACAAAAATAATAAAGCTCAAAAAAATGGTGAAGAAGAGACCAAATCTCTTTTTCACCAATAAATTCCTTTTAATACTTTTTTAAATTTCTTTGCTTATTCCTCTTAAAACTGTATTTATAAATCCATTATACACATCGTCAATATTTACTGTTCTGTTTTTCTTTAATCTATATATAAGGCTAGAACATGTTACTCCAAATACTCCTGATGCAAGTGCTTCTACATTGCCATCGTAAAATTCACCACTTTCAATTCCTTCTTTAATTACATTTTCAATAATCTTTATGTATTCAAAAACAGCTTTTTTACATTTTTTATTTTTATTTTCTTCACCCCATATTTGTGAAAAAACAACATTTAAAAATGCTTCATACTTTACTGTAACTTTTATTTGAACTAATATAATTGCTTTAATTTTTTCTAGAGCAGTAGAGCAATTTCTTGTTTTTATTTCTATGTTATTTCTTAATAATTTTAGTCCTTCATCTAATAACATATCAAATATATCTTCTTTTTTTGCAAAATGATAATACAAAGAACCTTTTGCAACACCTGCTATTGCGGTAATTTCTTCAACGCTTGCATTATCATAACCTTTTTCTGCAAATATTTGTACAGCTGTATTAAATATTCTTCGTTTTGTTTTATTCATTTTTTCTTTATCCATGTTGCCCCCCAATTTTTAGAAGTATATTTCTTTTACATATTCTTTTATAATTTCTTTAAATTTAACTTTTACCCTTTCTGCAGTTTGTTTTACATCATCATAAGACAATGTCTCATCTAATACTCCTGCTGCCATATTTGTAATACAAGAAACTGCTACAGTATCAATTCCGCAATGATGTGCAACTATTGCTTCTGGAACAGTTGATAATCCTACTGCATCTGCCCCTAAAGTTCTTAGTGCTCTTATTTCTGCTGGTGTTTCAAATGTAGGACCTTTCATATATGCATATACACCTTCTTGCACTCTTCCTGTATGTTTTTTAATTACTTCTTTTAATTTTTCGCTTAAATTTTTATCAAAAGTTTTGCTCATATCTGTAAATCTTTCACCAAATTCATCTAAATTTTTTCCTCTTAAAACTGATTCTGCAAAGAAACTTAAATAATCATTTATTACCATGAAATCTCCTGCTTTAAAGTTTGTATTTATTCCACCTGAAGCATTTGTAATTATTAATTTTTCAATTCCTAATAATTTAAACACCCTTATTGGGAAAGTAGTTTCTTTTAAATCATAACCTTCGTAATAATGGAATCTTCCATTCATTGCAATAATTTCTACTCCATTTAATGTTCCTATTATTAATTCTCCTGCATGCCCTTCTACTGTAGATACTGGAAAATTTGGTATATCTCTATAATTAATAACAATTTTATCTTCTATTTCTTCACTTAAAACACCTAATCCTGAGCCTAAAATTATTGCTATTTTTGGTTTTAATTCACCTATCTTACTTTTTATGTAATTGCTACTTTCTTGATAATTTGAAAAACTAAACATACTTATCACTCCTTTTATTTTATCTTTCTTCCCCACTTTTAATTTCTTCTTCAAAAGAATCTGTTTCTTCGTTGTAATGATATATAGTTTCTTTATTTTTTTCTTTTAAAACAAATTCATCATCTGGGCTTATATAAATATATTTTTCTTCTCCATTTGGATATGGAATCAATATACTAGTTACTGGTTCATCAGTAGTTTTTATTTGTTTAGATAAATCTTCTATTGCTTTTTTTCTTTCTTCCTCTGTCAGATTTTCATCTATTAAATCAGCTCTTTCATTTAATAGCTTACTTCCTAATGGGTGAAAAACAAGTGGCAGAGCATTTCCTCTATCACACAAATATAACATTAAGTCTGATGGCCTTTCAGATTTAGAGATATTAGCATATTTACTTAAGTTCTCTAATTCGCTTTTATCTAACTTAACATATGAATTTGGTTTTGTAGAAAAAGCATATGTTTTGTCTCCAACTTCTAATAAACAAAATCTTGATTTATTTATATTGTCGATATTTTCTGAATCTAAAACATCTTTTATTTTTGAATCTTCTGGAATATTATTAGTATTTACAAATCCGTCATATCTAGTAATTTTTCTATACTCATCATCTGTTAATACCTCTTTTAATAACAATCTGCTATAATACATAACATAATCAGCATGTCCTTTTAAATCCATTCTGTCATTAAAATGATTAAAAATCCAGTCTAGTTTATTTTCTAACACTTCACTTTCTGTCATATTATTGTATCTGTCAAATATTTGTTTTTTTATTTTTTCTTTTTCTTCAATTGTTATATTATTATTTTTCTCCAATTCTACTTGCTTTGAAGCCCATTCATTTTCTGCCATTACAGATCTAAAATCTGCGAATTCTTTTTTAATTTGTTCTATTACATCGTTCATATACATATTATATTGTGTATATCCTAAATTATTGTCTATTTTCTTTAATTGTTCACTACTTAAAAAATCTATTCCATCTAAGCTTTTTCCATCTGTTGTTAATCCATTTTCAAATTTTTTATATCGTCTTTCATAATATGGTTGTGATGCAAAATCTGGAGTTTTCATCCCACTTTGGATGTTTTCTATATCTTCTAAATAATTTATTATATATTTCTTGCCACTTTTTGTTGTTATTAATACATCTGTATGTTTAAACATATCAGTATCACAAGAAACTATATCTGCATTTATTCCATTATCGTTTAAAATTTGGGCAACCATCTTACATAATGGTTTGCAAACTGTAGGAATATTATCTTTCTTGTTTTTAATAGCCTGCTCTAATGCATCATTATCTAATGGCTGTCTATAGGCTTTGGCTTTTCCTTTCAAATTTCCTCCAGCATAGAAGAAGTCTAAATTTCTTCTTAAAATCGGTAATATTAATATTTCTAATTTTCTTGCTTTTGCAATTTCTATTTCATCATCTGTGAGATTTTTCATTTCATCTTTATTTAATTTTAATTCAACCATAAAACTTCACCTTTTATAAGTCTACCATAATTTTCTATTTATTGCAATAATAATTATATCTGTGTTATAATATTTTAGTACATTATTTTAAAGGAGATTATTTGATATGAAAACTGCATTTATTATTCATGGTTTTAATGGAGATACTACATATACATTTGGTCCTTCTCTAAAAAAGTTTTTAGAGAATAAAAATTATAAAGTATTTATGCCCGAATTTCCGATACGCTCAGAAGCATCTTATTTAGGATGGTCTGAGATTCTAAATAATTATAAAGAATTTTTCAATGATGAAACTATTATTGTTGCACATTCAATTGGTAATCCTTTTATTATTAAATATCTTTGTGAAAATAATTTAAAAAGCAATACTTATATAAGCGTTGCAGGTTTTTGTGATTTATTTACAGTTCCTGATAGAGACGATTTAAATAATGCCTTTAAAGATTTTGCAGTAAGCGATAGCCATATTCAATATTGTAAAAATTCAATTCCAAATAGATTTTCATTATATAGTGATAATGATCATGTAATACCTTTTAACATATTAAAAAATTTTGTTGCTAAAATAGAGAGCACCCCTGTTTTTATTAGTGGAGTTGGTCATATGGGAAATAGAGATAATATTTCTAGATTAACTCAACTTGAAGATATTATAAACTCCATCTGATTGTATTCTCTTTTATAAATTTTTAGACTATTTGAAATATTTTATTTGAAACTCTGTGCCTTCCCTGCTTGAATCTACACTTATGTTTCCATTGTCGTTTTCTATTATCGTTTTTGAAAGTGCAAGGCCTATTCCAATGCTATCTTCTGAAGCATTTTCGCCTTTATAAAATCTTTCAAATATATGTGGCAAATCTTTTGTTGATATTCCTTCTCCAAAATCTTTAATATTTATAAATGAATAAACTTTATTTTCTCCATAAGTTATAACCACTTTGCTTCCTTCTTTTGAATGGTCTATACAGTTTTTTATAATATTAGTAATTGCTTCTACTTGCCATCTAAAATCACAATATAATATAGCATTTTCGCAACCTTTTGTTTCGATTTCAATATTTTTCAAATCACATAGTGTAGATACATTTTGCATACTTTTATCAATTATTGATTTCATGGAATTTTTTTCTAGCATAAAATCTACTGTATTTGAATCAAATTTTGATAGTTTTAAAATTGCTTGTACTAAAAAATTTACATTCATTACTTCTCTTTTTATATCTCTTATAAACTCATCTCGCATTTTACTTTCCATATCTGGCTCATCAATTAAATTGTCAAGCATTATTAATATAGATGTTAATGGTGTTTTTAATTGATGTGATATGTCTTCAAGAGAATTTTTAAGCTCTTTTTTATCTTTGATAGAATTATCTGCACTTTCTTTAAGCATTACAGTTGTTTTATATATCTCATTTTTTAAAATAGATAATTCATCTTCAGATATTTCATCAATATGTAGCGTGTAATTTTTCTTATTGATTTCTTCGATATATTTAGTTATCTCACTTATTTCTTTATCTTTTGTTTTATTATATTTAAGAAATGTAAATATTAATAT